>JALEKG010000050.1 GCA_022769185.1 Dorea sp.
CTATTTTGCAACAATCCTCTTCTAATATCTTTCAGGAAACAATTAAGCTAATTTAGCCTTAGCTGTCTCAGCAAGCGCTGCAAATCCTTCTGCATCGTTTACTGCCATCTCTGCAAGCATCTTTCTGTTGATATCGATATCAGCCAGTTTTAATCCATGCATGAACTTGCTGTAAGACAGACCGTTCATTCTTGCTGCTGCGTTGATACGTGCGATCCATAACTGACGCATCTGACGTTTGCGCTGTTTTCTTCCTGCATAAGAGGAGGTAAGAGCTCTCATAACAGACTGTTTTGCAACTCTGTACTGTTTCGAACGTGCTCCTCTGTATCCTTTTGCTAACTTTAATGTTCTATTATGTCTTTTTTTAGCGTTTAAGCCGCCTTTAATTCTTGCCATGTCTTATATCCTCCTTCATTTACTGAACCTTATCTTAGAGATATGGTAATACTTTCTTCATGTTCTTTACATTTGTTGCATCAGCGATGGTTGACTTTCTAAGATTTCTTTTTCTCTTTGTAGATTTCTTAGTTAAGATATGGCTCTTGTAAGCTTTATTTCTTTTTAATTTTCCTGTACCTGTCTTTTTGAAGCGCTTTGCAGCTGCTCTATTTGTTTTAATTTTTGGCATGATATATTCCTCCTTAAAATGTATTTATATTTTTAACGTTTTTCAGTTAAAACCATGCTCATGCTTCTGCCTTCCAGTTTCGCCGGTTTTTCAATCACAGCCACATCCACAAGCATCTGCGCAAAATCATCCAGAATATGCTTGCTCTGCTGCATATGCGCCATCTCACGGCCTCTGAAACGCAAAGTGACTTTTACTTTATTGCCCTTGCTAATAAATTTTTTCGCATTATTCACTTTTGTATTAAGATCATTTGCCTCAATATTTGGTGAAAGACGCACTTCTTTTACTTCAACGGTCTTCTGCTTTTTCTTTGCCTCTTTCTCCTTTCTTGCAAGCTCATATCTGTACTTTCCGTAATCAATAATCTTGCAAACAGGTGGCTGAGCCTTTGGAGCAATCTTTACGAGGTCTAATTCTGCTTCCTGAGCAAGTTTCATTGCCTCTTTCGGAGACATAATTCCTAACTGTTCTCCATTTTCTCCAATCACTCTGATTTCTTTGTCTCTGATCTGCCCGTTAATCATTAATTCGCTAATTGTTGTGCACCCCCATCATAAAATAAAATAAGTGAATAGTTATGAGACTATCCACTTACATATTTGCATATTAAGACCTATAATAATAAGAATCTTTCTATTCAATATCAAACCATTAGTCACCCAATCGTGCTACGGTGAGAGTGGATACTCTACTTTGTTTTTCGCCTTACGCGTCTAATACTTTATCATATATATTTGCTTCTGTCAATATATATTTTCATTTTTTAATCTATTACAATTCGTCTCCGCTTCTGCTGCATAAACCTAGTTGGTACTGCCAAATCCTCCGTTACGAACCGCAGTGACATCATCATCCATCGTAATTCCATATTCCACAAAGATTCCCTGCATAAAGCCTGTACCTGCAGCGATTTCTACTGTTTTTCCTTCATTAGAATCATTGGTAATCTTTGCAAAAATATGTCCTTCATTGTCAGAATAAAAATAATCACTGTCAATAATACCTACCGTATTGTTCAGCTGCAAACGGTATTTAAATCCCAGTCCGCTTCTTGGATAGCATTTCAGCACCCAGTCCGGTTCCATCTCTACACGAATTCCGGTTGGAATCTTCAACGTCTTTCCAGGTTCCAGTGTAATGGATACCGGTGCATAAAAATCATATCCTGCGGAACCTGTTGTAGCACGCTTCGGCAATTGAATTCCTTCATAGATCTTACGTAATTCCTGCTCTTCTGTCACACCAAAAGCATCCGCAGCTCCTTCCCGGAATTGTTCAAAACTTACTTTATAAAATTGTGCAACTCTTTTCGCCATGTAAATCTGTCCTTCCTTAGATTGATTACCCTGTCATGAGTATTTATAATATCATTCACAGATTCACTCCGTCAATACCAAAACATATTAATTAGAGGATAAAAGAATCCGATCATTGTCTAAGCACTTTCCGGCATTCTGTGCAAACTGATCCAGAAGATCATCCACAGTCATATTCTTCCGTTCTTCCCCGGAAACGTCCAGAATGATATTTCCAGAATCCATCATTAGCGTCCGATTACCAAGTTCCAGAGCCTGATGCATGTTATGGGTAACCATCAGACAAGTAATCTGATGCTCAGCCACGATATCTTTCGTCAGCTGCAATACCTTTTCCGCAGTTGCCGGATCAAGTGCTGCTGTATGTTCATCCAAAAGCAGTATTTTCGGTGTGACGATCGTTGCCATCAATAATGTAAGGGCCTGTCTTTGACCACCTGAGAGCAGACCAACCGGCTGCTTCATTCTGTCCTCCAGTCCCATGTCCAATAGCGCAAGTTTTTCACGAAATTTTTTCTTATCGGCAGAATTGATCCGACTGAAATATGCATTTTTCGAAGTAGAAGAACGCAGATATGCCAGCGCCATATTCTCTTCAATCGTCATATGCGGCGCTGTTCCTTTTAACGGATCCTGAAAAAGATGTCCGATCACCTTACTTCGAACATACTCTTTCTGATAAGTAATATCTTCTCCGTCTAATAAAATCAATCCTTCATCCGCAAGAAATACACCGGTTATCGCATTAAAAAGTGTAGATTTTCCCGCTCCATTACTTCCAACGATGGTTGCAAAATCTCCTCTTTTTAACTCAAGATTCACACCTTTCAAGGCCGTTTTCTCATTTACTGTTCCAGGATTGAAGGTCTTTGACACATTTTTCATAATCAGCATATTTTCACTCATTACTTCTGACCTTCCTTTCCTTCTTTCTCCTGGGCAAGAATCTCATCAATATAACGCTGATTCTTCACTCTTGCCACCCTTTTCGACTGATACAGCCGGAACTGTTTTTTCAAATATGGAAGACCGATTGCCACAGCTACAATAATCGCAGATACCAGTTTCAACGCTTCCGGCGGCACATCAAACCTGAGCGCTATCGCAACGATAAAACGATACAGACAGCTTCCCAGCACAACTCCCAGAATCCGGCACAAAATCGATCCCTTTCCAATCAATGTCTCTCCGATAATCAGACTTGCCAATGCAATCGTCACCATTCCGGTTCCCAGATTGATATCACAAGACTTCTGGTACTGTGCCAGAAGTCCGCCGGAAAGACCGGTAAGTGAATTGGATAAACAAAGCCCGATCGTGATCATCAATTTCGTATTGATGCTGGAAGCTCGCACCATATCCGGATTATCTCCAGTTGCTCTGATTGAAAGTCCAAGCCGTGTATTCAAGAACAGAGATACCAGAACTCCGACTACTATCACAATCAGCGCTACAACGATCAGTGTATGCCAGCCTCCTCCAATCTTCTCTTTCGCCCATGTAAAAATAGAATCACATCCAAAAAGATTCAGGTTAGAGGCAAATCCCATCGCCGCTATGTTAATCGTATATAAACCTGTATTAACGATAATGCCGGCTAGAATGGATTCAATTCCCATTTTCGTCTGTAAAAACGCAGTCACAAAACCTGACACAGCCCCCGCACCCATTGCTGCGAACAATCCTAAAACCGGATGTCCCGCAATCGTCAATGTCGCACAGACTGCACACCCCAGTGTAAAGCAGCCATCCGTGGACAGATCTGCAATATTCAATATAGTAAATGAAATAAATAATGCAAGTGCAACCAGCGAGTAGATGAATCCAAGCTCCAAAGCGCTCTGCACAATCGACAATGTAATAATTGAACCCATAATAACCTCTATCTTCTTATTTTATCCTTTATTCAAATTCTTTTGCAGTAACAGTTTCTATTACTTCAGAGCCGAGATTTTTGAACACATTAACATCAATTCCAACCGCTTCTGCAGTTTCTGTATTAATCGTAATGATACCATCCTCAAGAGTCTCAACTGGCATCTCAGCCGGATTCTTTCCATCTACAAGGATCTCAACTGCCATATCAGCAGTTACGGTTCCAAGATTCTCATAATTCACTCCATATCCAAGGAATGCACCATTCAATGCAAATGAATCCGCTCCTGTATAATGTGGAATCTTAGCATCTGTAAATTTTTCAAAGATAGAAAGCTCTGCTGTCATAACCGTATTATCCTGCGGAGTGAATACTGCGTCCACGCCTTCTGCTACCAATGAATCTGCTGCAGCCTGAATTTCTGCAGCTGTTGTTCCTGTCTTCTCCACATAGTCCAGACCGTGCTCCTCGCAGAAGGCAATGGCATCTTCAATAGAACCGATAGAAGAGTCCTGACTCTTATCATATAAAAGACCAATCTTCTTGGCATCCGGATTTGCTGTAAGAACCAGATTCAAGATTGCTTCCGTATCAATTGCATCAGAAGTTCCTGTAATATTAGAACCAGGAGCTTCATTATCTTCTACTAATCCAGCACCAACCGGATCTGATACTGCTGAAAATACCACCGGAATCTGATTATCTTCTGTCGCAGACTGCATCACCATAGCTGTCGGAGTTGCTATCGGAATAATAATATCTACTTCATCTGCTACTAAATCCGCTGCAATCTGGTTCATAACAGTAGAATCTGCCTGACCATTAAATGTATAATCTGCATAATCGAAGGTTACACCCAGTTCTTCACCCTTTGCATCCAGCTCAGCTTCAATTGCTTTCTCAATCTGATTCAAAGAAGCATCATCTACATACTGTACAATCCCTACTTTATATGTTGTATTCTCTGTTTTTGCCTCATCTGTCCCCTGCGTGGTGTCCTGATCTGAGCCAGAACTTCCACATCCTGCCATCATTGTCGCTGCCATTGCTACTGTTAATAATCCTGCTAATACTTTCTTTTTCATTGTCTTATTCTCCTTTTTTTGAAAATTTACTCTTGCTGTTAGGAGAGAAATCTGTGGATCACAGTACCTGCTTCAAAAAGAAAACCGCCTCAAACCATATAGTTTGAGGCGGTAATAATATCTTATTATCGCGGTACCACTCAAATTGACAAATCGTCCACTTTCTCATGTACTAACATACACTCCTGATTGATAACGGGTTCGGTTCCCGACAAACCATACTCTCTGAAGATTTCCGGCTGCCCTCAAAAGTCCATTCACTTATCTACTTCATACGGCAATCTCACCATCAGCCGCTCTCTTTGATGTCGTTTGATAAACTACTTCTCTTTCTCAACGGTTTCATTTTATTTATAAACATAACTTTAATCCAATCAAATACATTTGTCAAGTTAAAGTTTTATATTTTATTTTACATTGTTCCTTCATTTCTCCTGTCATTTTCCGATTTTCCTTGAAAATTCATCTGTTTCATGGCATAATCTTCTGCATAGAACACACTATCACTATTGGAATGTTCTTATTATATTGAGGAGGTTTATTTAACATGCAACAGGAAAGAAGTAATTTCACCAACAAACTGGGGTTTGTTCTGGCTGCTGCAGGGTCTGCGGTAGGACTTGGTAATATCTGGAGATTTCCTTACCTTGCCGCAAAATATGGCGGAGGAACATTTCTTCTGATCTATCTGATTCTTGCGGTCACCTTTGGGTTCAGTCTTATGATTGCTGAGATCTCGATTGGCCGAAAAACCGGACTGAGCGCGATCGGTGCATTCAAATCACTGGATAAACGCTTTGGATTTCTGGGGATCCTGGCTTCAGCTGTTCCGATCATCATTTTCCCTTACTATTCCGTAATTGGCGGCTGGGTCTTAAAGTACTTTGCCGTATTTATCAGTGGAGGGGTTTCTTCAGCAGCAGGAGATGATTATTTTACCACTTTTATCAGCGGAACCTTTGAACCGCTGGTATGGTTTTTCTTATTTTTAGGTGCAACTGCAGTGATCGTATTGCTCGGTGTTGAAAAAGGAATCGAAAAAGTAAGTAAAGTATTGATGCCACTTCTCGTAATCCTGACTTTATTCGTCGCAATCTACGGGCTCACAGTCGACGGCGCTATGGACGGCCTTGCTTATTATCTGATGCCTCATATGTCAGATGTATCCGCTAAGACAATCCTTGCGGCAATGGGACAGCTGTTTTATTCTATGTCTCTTGCCATGGGTATCATGATTACATATGGTTCTTATATGAAAAAAGAAAACAATCTGGAGAGTTCTGTCAGACAGATTGAAATCTTTGATACAGGTGTTGCTTTTCTTGCAGGCCTGATGATCATCCCAGCAGTATTTGCATTCTCTGGCGGAGACCCGGATACCCTCAGTGCAGGCCCAGGTTTAATGTTTATGACACTGCCTAAAGTATTCAACAGTATGAGATTCGGAAGTGTGATTGGAACCTTATTCTTTATTCTGGTATTCTTTGCAGCACTTACATCTGCGATCTCATTGATGGAAACTATCGTTTCCATTATCATGGATAAGTTAAACTGGACCCGTCGAAAATCCTGTATCTTTGTTTTTATCCTGGCATTGATCATGGGTATCCCATCCTCTCTTGGATTTGGTCCATTAGGTTTCATAAGCTGGATGGGTATGTCTGTTCTGGATATTATGGATTTCATCAGTAATAGTGTACTGATGCCAATCGTGGCATTTTTCACCTGCATTTTCGTAGGATTTATCATAAAGCCAAAATCTATTGTTGAGGAAGTACAAGAAGGAAACGTAACATTCAAATCTGAGAAAATGTTTACAGTTATCATCAAATGGATCGCACCAATCTTCCTGGTACTGATCCTTGCAAGTTCTGTAGCAAGTGCACTTGGAATCTTCACAATATAAGATTCTAAAACATTCAACTTGTCAACAACAGTTTTCTTTACATATTTAAGAATCAAAATGGGAGAAGCATATCTTTGCTCCTCCCATTTTAATTCTTCTATTCCTTCTACCGCTTGATACTGGAGACATCCCACTCTTACAGCCGGCCAGAGTTCTTTCATTTCTTTATCTATTGTAAGTTTTTTCCATTACAACCACTTCCTGCTGCTTTTCTCTAATCTCATTATAGTAATCTCGTAATGCCGTTACCGATGATTTCCCATGCAGACAACTGCCAAGATACCCGGACCAGTATGACCACCGATTACCGTTCCAACATTGTTGATCAAGATCTTCTCTACACCCATCTTTTCACGCACGAGATCAGCCACATATTCCGCATCCTTCAGGCAATCCCCATGTGGAATCATGACGATATCATTCTCTACTCCTTCTGATGCTTCTATTGCCAGATCCACAAGTTTACTCAATGCCTTCTTACGTCCTCTTTCTTTTCGGATAATCTCAAGTTTTCCCTCATTATCCAGATAAATGATCGGTTTTATCTGTACCATGGTTCCCAGGACTGCAGATGTCTTAGAAATGCGTCCCCCCTTCTGCAAATGATTCAGATCATCTACCATAAAGAAATGACACACTTTTAATTTATTATCTTCCACCCATTGTGCAACTTCTTCCAGCGTTTTTCCCTCTTTTTGAAGTTCAAAAGCTTTATAGTCTATCATACCTTCTCCAAGGCTTGCACACAACGTATCTACTACAACAATCTTTCTTTCCGGATATTTTTCCCGCAGTTCTTCTGCTGCAATACACATACTATTATATGTACCACTTAATCTGGAAGAAAAAGCCAGATGCAGGATATCTTTTCCTTCTTTCAGAATCGGCTCCATTACTTTCATTGCCTCATCCGGATTTACCTGAGATGTTACCGCCATCTCACCATTTCTTAATCTCCCATAAAAATCTTCTGCGGACAGATCAAACATATCACGATATGTTTCTTCACCAATCGTGCATTTTAATGGTATCACGGGAATATTACGCTCCATGACCCAATCTTTTGGCAGGTCGGATGTACTGTTAATTGTAATTACATAATCGTTCATATTTTATTCCTCCTCATTCAAACCCATCTTACCATCTCTCTACATATTGCGCAAAACTTTTTTCATGTTAATTATAAATAAAATACTTGTTGTAATTACAGATATGATATCTGCAATCGGTTCTGCCCTGTAGATTCCCATTACTCCCATGAATTTTGGAAGAATGATTGCAAGAGGAATTAATAATATGATTTTCCTTAAAAGTGCAATAAATAATGAAACTTTTGCCTGTCCAAGCGCCAGGAACGTAGACTGACATGCCGACTGAATACCAAAAATCGTAATTCCGAGGAAATAAACAGGCATTACCTGACAGGTCAGTTCTACTAATTCTTCATTGTTCGTAAAAATAGAAGCATAGATCTCCGGTTTTCCAATTGCGATTCCAGCCAGAACCAGAGTTCCGATCAGACAGCTCACTACCAAGCGGCTAAACGCACCTTTCACTCTTTCTTTATTTCCCGCACCATAATTATAACTGATAATCGGCTGCACTCCCTGCGTAATGCCCTGAATTGGTATGACAATCAGCTGCATAATACTCATCATAATCGACATTGTACCTACATAGAGATCGCCTCCGTACTTTTGAAGACCTGTATTTAAAGTAATGGTTACAAGACTTTCCGTACTCTGCATAATAAACGGGGATATGCCAAGTCCTGATATCATCTTCACTACATCTTTTTTTAATCGGATATTTTTAAATTTTAAACGTATGACACTTTTTTCCGACATCAGGAAATGGACTACCCACACTGCACTGATTGCCTGAGAAATGATGGTCGCAAGTGCCGCTCCTTTGACTCCCATCCCCAGAACAAATATAAAAAACGGATCCAGACAAATATTAACTACAGCACCTATCAATACAGAAAACATAGCAATTCTTGCCTCACCCTGTCCACTGATAAATGCATTAAGTCCCAAAGCTGTCTGTACAAATATCGTACCGATCAAGTAAATTCCTATGTAATCTCTGGCATATGTAATCGTGATATCACTTGCACCGAACGCATACAAAATCGGTGTTTTAAAAGCAGAAAAACCAATGGTCAGTACAATTGCAAAAAGAATCAGCAAGCCCGCCGAATTGCCAAGAATCTCTTCTGCCTTATCTCGCCGCTGTTTTCCCAGCTGAATCGAAGCCAGCGGGGCTCCACCCATTCCTGCAAAAGCACTGAACGCCGAGATTAGTGTAATAATAGGGAATGTAACACCGACACCCGTCAATGCAACATCCCCATACCCATGAATATGTCCGATGTAGATTCTGTCTACAATATTATACAATACATTAATCAACTGAGCCGCAACTGCCGGTAAGGCCATAGACAACATTAACTTCCCCAGCGGCGCACTGCCCAGTTTTTCATCTTTATTACTTGTTCCCATTCTATATCCCTCTTTTTGCGTTTCTTTTGATTGTACCACATCGGCCCATTTCTGTCCATTTTCACTATCAGTTCAATTTAACATTCAGATAACTTCTGCCAGATAAAGTTTTGTTAAAGCAAATGCTGCAGATGATCAGAATACTTCCCGCCACAAATCCAATCCAATTAAATAAGGCCGTAAGAACCAAAAGTGCCAGCCGCATAAATTTCAATGCATATCCCAGTTCAAAATTGGGCTGTGTATAATTTGCCACTGCTACAAATGCCATGTAAAGCATTACTTCACTATTAAACCATCCGGATGCTACTGAAAATTCTCCCATAACCAGACCTGCAATTACACTGAGCGGTGTACTCAGCATACTTGGCGTATTCAGTGCGGCAAGACGCAATCCGTCGATTGCCACTTCCAGTAAAAGCAGCTGCCAGATCAAAGGAATATTCACCGTATCTTTTACGGCAACAAACGCAAACACTTCTGGCAGCCAGTTCAGATTCTGCATAAAGAGCAAGAATACTGGCGTCAGAAAAATAGTCATAAGATTGATCAGGCTCCTGGATATCTTAAGATAGATACTTGTCAATGTGGGAAAATAGTAATCATTGGCTTCTTCAATCATATCGTAAATGGATGTGGGAAGTATCATAGCAGACGGAGAATTGTCTACCAGAATCACCACTTTTCCTTCCAAGAGACACGCAGCTGCTGTATCTGGACGCTCTGTAAATTTGAACTTTGGGAATGGATTATACCATTTCCTCTTAAACAGGCATTCTGCCAGGCTTTGCTGATTCATCCGCAGATCATCCGTCTGGATACTCTGAATTCGATTGGACACATTCGTAAGAAGCTCCTGGTCCACCCGGTCACTCATATAACAAACCGCCACATCTGTGCGTGAACTATCTCCTACCTCCATCATTTCCATTACCAGATTCGGATTACGGATTCTTCTTCTCATCAAAGCAGTATTAAAAACAATTGTCTCTACGAATCCATCCCTGGATCCTCTCAATGACTTATCTTTATCCGGCTCTTCTACACTTCTGGCCGGATAAGTCCTACAGTCAATCGCAATACAGGACTCATATCCATCTATAAAAAGGCAGGTAACGCCAGATAGCAGATTTTTAAACACCTGGTCAAAATCTCCCAAAATATCCACTTCCACATAAGGAATGCATTCTCTGGAAAACTGTGTCGCATCCGCAGGCATATTATTTTCCTCCACCTTTAACAGCGAATCCATAATCTTAAGCATTGTCTCATCTTTAGTAAAACCGTCAATAAAATAAAAAGAAGACATTCTGCCTCCAATCACAATGTCTCTTTGAATCATATCAAAACTCTGCCTCAGCGGGAGCACCTGCTTCATATATGCGGCGTTTTCCTCCCGTGAGGCAGTTATCTTTTTCGTTTTCTGGTCATCCCCTGATTTCATGTCAGCCATCTCGTCTCCCATCTTCTATGATGCTTCTTATGAGACATAGGATATCCGAAAATCTAGATATTATGCATGAAATCCTTGATTTCTACTTTAACATAGTGCCATATCTTTAATCTTTGATGACCGGGATCGGTGTGTCGTCAATCGCGTCAAGATTATTGATATACTTCTTTGTATCCCGAACCATCAGATTCGACAATAACAATACTGCCACCAGGTTCGGAATTGCCATCAGTGCATTTAATGTATCCGCGATCAGCCATACCAGATCTAATGCTACGATCGGGGCAATTGCTGCTACTACAACATAAAGAATACGGTACGGGATCAGACCTTTCTTTCCGATTACGTATTCAATACACCGCTCACCATAGTAGGCCCATCCAAGAACGGTCGAATACGCAAAACAAATAATTCCAAGTGTCAGAATAATCGGTCCGATTACCGGAATCTGACCAAATGCGAGGGACGTCAATTGTCCGCCATTATCAACAGAATCTGCGTTGATACTTGGATTCTTCATAATTGTTGTTACAAGAACAAGACCTGTCATCAGACATACTACAACCGTATCCCAGAACGTACCTGTAGAGGATACCAGTGCCTGACGGACCGGATTCCTCGTCTGGGCAGCCGCTGCCGCGATCGGGGCAGAACCAAGACCAGACTCATTGGAGAAAAGCCCCCTTGCAACTCCATAACGAATTGCCATCTGAATTCCAGCGCCGACCAGACCGCCTGCCGCTGCGCCTTTGGTAAATGCCAGCTTGCAGATCACACAGATTGCCGGAATAATGTAATCATAATTCATACATAAAATAATAATACATCCGATCACATAGAAAGCAGCCATAAAAGGAACCAGCTTCTCACATACACCTGCAATTGCTTTAATACCACCAAAGATAACAATTGCTGTAAGAACTGCAATGACAATCCCAACAATCACCGGCGGAATATTAAAATTAGTTTTACATACTTCAGCAATGGAATTTACCTGCGTCGCACATCCGATTCCAAAAGAAGCGAGTCCCGCAAAGAGCGCAAACAGCATTCCGAGCCATTTCATATTCAGGCCTCTTTCCAATGCATACATTGCACCCCCCTGCATACGTCCATCTTCCGTTTTTACTCTGTACTTTACTGCAATATAAGATTCGGCATATTTAGTAGCCATTCCAAACACACCTGTCAGCCAGCACCATAATACTGCACCTGGTCCTCCAAGAGCAATCGCTGTTCCAACACCAACGATATTTCCTGTACCGATGGTCGCCGCAAGAGCCGTTGTCAATGCTCCAAACTGTGATACTTCACCTTCTGCATCCGGATCTTTCGAAATAGATAATTTTATACCTTTTGTAATCGTATATTTCTGAATAAACCCGGTACGAAATGTCAAAAACAAATGGGTTCCCAATAACAGGATGATCATTGGCCATCCCCATACAACACCGTTAATTGCATTTACTACATTATTAATAGTATCCAGCATAAACTTCCCCCTTTTCTCACTCTTTTTGCTTTGTACATGCTCATAGTTACATGTTTGACGTAATCAACGCATTCCCGGAGGTTCAACTTTTAATTTCACAAGATCATTCGCCTGTTGCTGCAGTTGTTCCTGATATACAAGATTACGGTAGCGTTTGATCTGAAGTTTTGTCGTCCCCATCTGGCTTGCCACCTGTTCCTGCGATGCTCCATAGGCAAACAGAGTAACCGCACAGCTGTTCCGTACACTTTGCGCACTATAATGAGGAAGACCAGCTTTTTCTTCATATTTTCTCATCATACGGCTGATATACATAGGATTGAGCTGGTTTCCTCGCTGATTGCAGAACAGATACGGCTGATGCGCCATTTTGCTGTTCTTACTTCTTTCTTCCAGATATTCCTCTAATACATCGCAGGCATCCTCTGGAATAAAACACAAATTTTTCCTTCCCCGGATCTGTGCATATGTCCCATTCTCATATATTGCCAGATCTTCCACTTGCAGATTGGAAAGTTCCGTCGAAGAAAGTCCTGCCCGAAAAAGCATTACCAAAATACAGTATTCCATCAAGTTATCTTCTGCAACTTTTAACAGCTCATCAATCTGCCGTACTGGCACAGCCTTTGCAAATTTTTCCTGCTTTGCTACCTGCTTAAGATACGGATAATAATAATCCCTGTACCCCTCATCAACCCCATATCTTTGGCAATTCTCACACACATACTCAGCAAAAGAATGCAGCTCCCGGAATTTCTTGGCCATTGTCCCGGGTTTCAGATTCTCTTGTTCTACTTTATGTGAAAGAATTTCAAAATATTCCTTCACTTCTTCTTCACGTATCTCCAGAAAGTCCTTCTGAAAATACTCCATAATCTCTACAATGTCCGCCTGATAAGATGCCGCCGTCATATGACTTCTAAAATGTGCTGTAAAATCCGGCCAGATTAATTGACAAATGCAATTCGAAGCATAGATACTGTTCATTTTCCGCCCTCCTGCTTGTCTGTTATTGTCCGCGAGAGCGGACCAAACCGATAAATGTTAATAGTATATTTCATACTATAACATATATGAGATTAAAAAGAAAGGAATTTTAAGATTAAGATTCCCTTCCATTGGTGCTCCTGACGATAAATCTTCAGGTCTTTTCTCTTGATTTATGTACTACAGATGCCTCTTAAAACGGTGTTCCCATCAGGTCATACGGAGTTACCTGATATACGTAATAATTCAGCCAGTTCGTATACAGATTATTCGCAGTTGCTCTCCATGTAAGAAGCGGCTTGTTCTCAGGATTATCATCTTTATAATAATTCTTAGGTATATCAATTGGCAGTCCTTTTCCAAGGTCTCTCTTATACTCTCCATCCAGTGTCACTCTGTCATATTCCGGATGCCCCATCACAAAGATCTGTCTTCCATCCTGTGCCATCGCAAGGAACAATCCTGCTTCATCAGATTCTGCCAATACCGTCAATCGCCCATCGGCACGAATCTTATCCATCGGCACTTCGGTGTGTCTGGAATGTGGTGCCAGAAATACATCATCAAATCCTCTGACAAGAGGGATCTTACGGTTCAGCACTTTATGCCAGAATACGCCAAACACCTTTTTATCCATCTGCACCTTATCAATTCCATAATGATAATAGATTCCTGCCTGCGCTCCCCAACACAGATGAAGGGTAGACGTTACATTCTTTTTGGTCCACTCCATAATCTCTGTCAGCTCATCCCAGTAATCAACTTCTTCAAACGGGATCTGTTCTACCGGTGCACCAGTAATAATAAATCCGTCAAATTTCTGATCCTTAATCTCATCAAATTTCTGGTAAAATTTATTCAGATGACTCATAGAGGTATTTTTTGCCTGATGGCTTGATACCATAACAAAAGTTACATCCACTTGAAGCGGTGTATTAGACAAAGATCTTAAGATCTGAAGTTCTGTATCTTCTTTGAGTGGCATCAGATTCAAAAGACCAATCTTAATTGGACGGATATCCTGATGTGTCGCACGATGTTCGTCCATAACAAATATATTTTCACTTTCCAAGATCTCTTTTACCGGAAGATCATTCTGTACTCTGATTGGCATATTTTATTCCCCTTTTTCGTTATTTTCTTTCTGTTCTTCCACCGCAGTTTTGGGATGTGCATAATCATCACATCTGACCTGTGACTTCGAATGAACATATTTTCCGTTATTGTCCACATAACTCATAGTATCATAATACTCCGAGTCAGTCGGAAGCTTCTTTCTCTCCAGCCAGTTATTCAAAAGCAGCTCTACAATATAATAAATCACTGCAAACGTCGGAACCCCCAGTAACATACCGATAAAACCAAACAAACCGCCGCCGAGGAGAATCGCAACAATTACCCAGAATGCTGACAGACCAGTGGAATTTCCCAAAATCTTTGGTCCCAGGATATTTCCATCAAACTGTTGCAGGATCAATATAAATATAATGAAATAAATTCCCTTTATCGGATCTGATAATATGATCAGGATTGCACTCGGAATGGCCCCAATATATGGTCCGAAGAATGGAATCACATTCGTAACTCCTACAATAACACTGACCAGAAGTGTATATGGCATATTCATGATAGAAAGTGCAAAAAAACATAATACTCCAATAATTGCCGAATCCAGCATCTTCCCAATAATAAAATCACCAAAAATCTCACTCGTCTTTATCGCAAGATGTAATACAATATTAGAATGTTCGGGCGAAAGCATTGCATAAATAGCTTTCTTTCCCTGACAGGCAAACTTTTCTTTTCCGAAAAGGATGTAAATTGATATAATGATCCCAATCAGGGCATTCACCAGTTCTCCGACCAGATTAATAAGCCCGACAGTGAGCTGTGACATCACTTCATTGATCATATCCATAAAATCTGTACGAAGCCAGTTCTGGAAAGTTGCACTTCCCTCTTTAAAAGCGTCTTTTAAAAGTGCCGTCATGGCAGAATCACCCAACTTCACTTCGCTAAATCTGTCCACCAGATCATTTAATTGTCCTGGTAATGTAAAGATCAGATTACGGATACTGGAATATAATTCCGGGAGCAAAAGATTACATAGTGCAACGACTAACATGATCATCAGAACCAATGCCAAAAAAATACCGGCTCCTCTTGAAAGAGCTTTCGCTCTTTCCTGATTTTTCATATTCTTCTGCAGAACTGGTAATAAATACTTATCCACAGTCTTTACAATTGGATTCAACAGGTATGCAATCACGCATCCATAAACTACAGGCTTCAATACACCTAATACCATGGATATTCCTCTGGAAATATCCTCAATCCGCAACATTGCAAAATAAATTAAAATACAGACAAAAACCACCAGAAAAAAAGTCATCCCTCGGTTAAACTTCTGCCGAAGTTTTGACGGACCCTTCTGCCCAATTTTAGGAGCATTTGTAAGATATGTATTTTCGTCCGTTTTTTCTTTTTTCACCTTATCATCTTCTTTCTTATTCCCAATATCCATGCAGCCTCCAGCGTTTCGCATAGACAAAATTATTATACTATTCTAACAGACCCTCGTCAACCATGCAGGAAAATTAAAAACGACAGGGAAATCCCCTGCCGTCTTCCTTTTTCCACTTTAGCTTCCACATTTAAATGTGGCACATTCTGTCTGTTCGCACTGACATGCATGACTTCCTTCCACACTGATTTTACCTGCATGGCATTTACATTCATTATTATACATACAATCGGTTGCCTTGCAATCAATGTCACTGCGCGGAGAAGCTTCCGTCCCGGTCACATCTGTATAAGAAGAACCATTTTTCCGTTCTTCAAAACTGTCACAACAGGTTTCTTCCGAACGCTTTGCGGAATTTCCTCCAACAACAATACTATCCAGATTACAATAAAAATTCTGATTATGTGTACATGTCTGTACGGTACATTTTAGTTCTGGCATAATAAACCCTACCTCCTGTTTTCTGATATCACGATTTATTATGCCAGATTTCTTTTCTTTTATTCCTTTACATACCAGTTGATTTTTAATCTTCTTTTATGATCTCACGCTGTGTTTTTGATGCAATTTCCTGCTTAATCGCTTTGATAAACTCATCCAGAGATTTCTGTCCCTCATCTCCTGCAAAACGGCTTCTTACAGACACCAGATTCTGCTCCTCTTCTTTTGCTCCTACCACAAGCATATATGGAATCTTGTTCATCTGTGCTTCACGAATCTTATATCCGATCTTCTCCGCACGCTCATCAATCTCTGCACGAATTCCAGCATTTTCCAGTTCTTTCAGGACTTTCTTTCCATATTCCAGATGTTTCTCGGAAATTGGAAGTACCTTTACCTGTACCGGAGCAAGCCAGGTCGGGAATGCACCTGCAAAATGCTCGATCAAAATACCGATAAAACGCTCGATAGAACCAAATGCTACACGATGGATCATGATCGGACGATGCTTCTCTCCATCAGCTCCTGTATATTCCAGATCAAAACGCTGCGGCATCTGCATATCCAGCTGAATGGTTCCGCACTGCCAGGTTCTTCCGATAGAATCTTCCAGATGGAAATCAATCTTTGGTCCGTAGAATGCCCCGTCACCTTCATTGATCACATAGTCAAGACCCATATCATCCAGTGCACCCTTCAGTCCTTCTGTTGCCATCTCCCAGTCTTCATCGCTTCCCATACTGTCCTCCGGACGAGTTGACAATTCCACATGATATTTGAATCCAAATAAGCTATATACTTCGTCAATTAACTTTGTTACGCCCTTAATTTCATCACGAATCTGCTCTGGCATCATAAAGATATGTGCATCATCCTGATGGAAACAGCGTACACGGAATAACCCATGAAGAGCACCAGATTTTTCATGTCTGTGAACCAGTCCGATCTCACCTACACGAAGCGGCAGATCCTTGTAAGAACGTGGTTCTGATTTATATACTAACATACCACCCGGGCAGTTCATCGGTTTTACCGCAAAATCTTCCCCGTCAATTACAGTGGTATACATATTATCTTTATAATGATCCCAGTGTCCAGAATTCTCCCAGAGGTGTCTGCTTAAAATGATCGGTGTGGAAATTTCCACATATCCGTTCTTCTTATGAAGATCTCTCCAGTAATCCAGAAGCGTATTCTTAAGAACCATTCCCTTTGGCAGGAAGAACGGGAATCCCGGTCCTTCATCACACATCATAAATAATCCGAGTTCTCTTCCCAATTTCCGATGATCACGTTTCTTCGCTTCTTCAATCATATGAAGATATTCTTCCAGTTCTGCTTTCTTTGGGAAAGAAATTCCATAAATTCTGGTCAGCATCTTATTCTTCTCGCTGCCTCTCCAATAAGCACCTGCAAGGCTCATAAGCTTCACAGCTTTGACATTCTTTGTAGACATCAGATGTGGACCTGCACACAGATCTACAAATTCTCCCTGCTGATAAAAACTAATCTCCTCTCCTTCCGGAAGATCCTCAACCAGCTCAACTTTATATGGTTCATCATTTTCTTTAAAATACGCAATCGCTTCTTCTCTCGTCTTTGTAAATCTTTCGATCGGAAGTGCTTCTTTTACGATTTTCTTCATCTCTGCTTCAATTTTTTCCAGATCCTCTGCAACAAAAGGCGTTTCTCTGTCAAGGTCATAATAGAATCCATTATCGATCGATGGTCCAATTGCAAGTCTGGTCTCCGGATAAAGGCGTTTGATTGCCTGTGCCATAATATGGGATGTTGTATGCCAGAATGCTCCTTTCCCATCTTCGGAATCAAATGTCAGGATCTCAAGCTCACAATCCTCAGAGATCTCTGTTCTAAGATCTACAATATCCCCATTTACCTTTGCAGATGTTGCAACTCTTGCAAGTCCCTCACTGATATCTTTTGCAATATCCAGCACAGACATGCTTCCTTCATACTCTTTAAATGAGCCGTCTTTTAATGTGATTTTCATCTTGGTTTCCTCTCTTTTCTATGAATGTAATTTCCTTGATACGCAGACTGTCGGAGTGCACATTCTCCCGGAGGCTTTTACTGTATGGAATTGAAATCCCCATAGAATAAAAAAAGTCCCTTACAGCCTGCCTGCTGTAAGGGACGAGTAATCTTTTCTCGCGGTTCCACCCTGCTTGAACTGACATAAAACATGCCAGAACCACTTCATTCTGATGATAACGGAATCACCGGACTGCTTTACAGCCACTCAGAGGTAGTCTTCAGATGGTTCCAAAATAAGAAGCTTTCAGCCAACGACTTCTCTCTCTGCAATCTCTTTCCCAACCTACTCGTCTCGTCAACGCGTTTTCATATGTTACCATTATAACACCATCAAATTCTTTGTCAATCATTTTATCTTTCAGGTCAGGATATGCAGTTCAACAGCCACATCTTCCAGACCGCCATACATTCCCGTACCATATAATTCACAACCAGAAGCGGATTGCATCCGGCAGCAATCGGACAGGGCTGCTCATAACCAAGCTTTTTTGCATACTGACATGCCCGATAAAGATGAAAATGATTGGAAACAATCCCTACCGGCTTCGTCGCATCCTCTATGAATGCAAGCGAATACCTCAGATTCTCCTGCGTAGTTCTGGATCGTTTTTCAAGAAAAATCCTGCTTTTCTCGATTCCATGTGAAGTCAGATATCCCGCCATGGCCTCCGCCTCAGGGATTTCCTCTCCTTTTCCTCTCCCTCCTGAAACAACCACCCGGGTATCCGGATATTTTTCCAGATACTTTAGTGCTTCATCCAGCCGCCTTCTTAGAGAGTCCGTAATTTTTCTTCCACTGACCTGAGCCCCTAGAACGACCAGATAACGACATTTTTTCTGGTGATTTCGAAACATCCCTGCTACGATCACACTTTCTGTTGCCAGAAAAGCAATCGCCAGAAACAACATCAGGATCTTCAAAACAACCGGTATTCTATCATATTGCAGAACCTTCACCCCTAAAACACATAATCCCCCTGCTCCCAGCCAGAATCTTGAAAATGTAGAGTTCCATTTCCGAAGTGCTGCACAAAGCATCGCATAATATACGAGGCAAAAGATTCCCACGATTAATAATACTATTTTCCACAGCATTTCTTATATTTTTTACCGGAACCACACGGACATGGATCATTTCTCCCGACCTTCTTGCCCTTGCGGATTGTTCCGGATTCTTTCTGCTCTTTATACAGTTTTTTCAACTCTTCCTCGGAATAGATTTCTTTCCACTGAGGAAGCTCATACAGCCAGTCGGCTTTTGCTGCAACCATATTTTTATATAATTTTTCCTTATCAAATGCAAGGCTCACAACCGTGTCCTCATCCATAGTCTCAATTGGATTGGCCTCTTTTAAACTATCATTGATACCATCCAGGAATCCAACCATTGTCAGAACTTCCTGACCATACTTTTCAGCGAGTTCTTTGACTGTTCCCTTTACTTCTTCCTCTGGATTCGTAAGAAGCTCTTCATAGATTTCTTTTTCAATCTGAAAATATGTTGACCAGAATCTCTGAAGCTGACCTCTGTCTGCTTTCTCATCATATGCGATATCATGCCATTGTTCCAATAATGTACGACTCATATTCTTATACTCCTTTGTATCTATAGATTCATTTGCAATTTTTGATTGCTCTTTATATAATATACTAAAGTCTTGATTAGATGTAAAGGATGATTCGCATGAAAAATTTAAAACGCATTTTGGCACTGATTGCTGCTATCGGACTATTTGGCATGTATGCATGTACTTTGATTTTCGCTCTGATCGGCAGTCCAAACGCCACCAGTCTTCTATGGGCATCAATTGCATGTACCATCATTTTACCCGTTCTTCTATACGGTTATCTTCTGGTCTATAAACTTACACATCACGACCATGAAGATGATGACACCAGGTAATATTCCAGAGGGGTCATTCCCGACCCTTCTATGATGCATCTCGTTTCTTTTTCCCGGATTTTCTTTCTTTTGGCAAGGTATTCTTCCATTGAAATTACTTCTGTCTCTTTGGTTTCCCATTCTCTTGTATGCATAATAATACCTCCATTTCTACTAATTTTTATCTCCCCTATGTCTTTCCGACTTTACTATTATATTTTCCATGATTGTATTATATGCATATTTTGTGTCGCTTTTTTGTCCACCTTCTGAAAAAAATCTAAGGAATATCTTAAGAAAAAAGGTACCCGTACAATCTGTACACGTACCTTTATCAACCACTCTTATTTTTCTACATTTCTATAGATAATATCATTTCTTCCCGGTCCATTGGAAACCATTGTGATCGGGTAACCAATCTGTTCCTCAACAAACTCTACATATTTTCTACAGTTTTCCGGAAGATCTTCATAATTCTTAATTCCGCGGATGTCACATGTCCATCCTGGAAGCGACTTAAGACCCGGTATTGCCTTTACAAGCAGATGTGGAGTCGGGAATTCTGTTGTAACCTCCCCCTCAATTTCATATCCCACACATACCGGAATCTCATCCAGGTATCCTAATACAACCAAAACAGTAAATGCAACATCTGTAGTTCCCTGCATTCTGCAGCCATACTTGGACGCAACGCAGTCAAACCATCCCATTCTTCTTGGACGTCCGGTCGTTGCTCCAAATTCTCCGCCATCTCCGCCGCGGCGTCTCAATTCATCTGCCTCTTCTCCAAAAATCTCGCTGACAAATGCTCCTGCCCCTACAGCACTGGAATAAGCCTTACATACTGTTACAACCTTCTGAATCTCATATGGAGGGATTCCTGCTCCAATTGCACCATATCCCGCCAGTGTAGAAGAAGAAGTTACCATTGGATATATTCCATGATCCGGATCTTTCAGAGAACCCAGCTGACCCTCCAGAAGGATCTCCTTTCCTTCTTTCAATGCATTGTGCAGATAAAGTGAAGTATCACATACATATGGTTCAACCATCTTTTTATATTCCTGCAGTTCCTGATACAGATCATCCGGATGAATTGCCGGTTTATGATACAAATGCTCCAACAGAACATTCTTCTGCTCTGCCACACGTACCACCTTTTCTTTCAGCAGCTCATCATCAAAAAGTTCGCTGACCTGGAAACCGATCTTTGCATATTTATCAGAATAAAATGGTGCAATTCCGGACTTCGTGGAACCAAAAGACTTTCCTCCCAGTCGTTCTTCTTCATATGCATCAAAGTTCTTATGATAAGACATTACCATCTGTGCACGATCAGACACCAGAATCTTCGGCATCGGAACCCCTTTGTCAAGAATAGACTGGATTTCTTTAAACAGAACCGGTACATCCAATGCAACACCATTACCTATAATACTGGTCGTATGATTATAAAATACGCCTGACGGCAATGTATGCAGCGCAAATTTTCCGTAATCATTTATAATTGTGTGTCCTGCATTGGCACCACCCTGAAATCTTACAATGATATCCGCTTTCTGGGCAAGCATATCTGTGATCTTACCCTTTCCTTCATCGCCCCAGTTAGCACCAACTACTGCTTTTACCATATCAATTCCTCCTGCGTTATTATCATAACTCATCATTCATCGTTCGTGGAATTCAAAAACCACCGTGCCTATTATACTATATTTTTGTTTCCATGTAAAATGCATTTTTACCTATTCTATCATATTTTACAATATTATCCTTCCTCATTACATCAGCGGAGCAAACAATCTCAGTACCTGCCCCATAATCTTGCTAAGCGCGCTTCTGTTTTTCACTTCAGTCAGGGTCACCTTATGACATTTTTCCAACGTTTTCTGAAAGTCCCATTCCACTCTGTCCACTTCAGAATTGTTATAAATAAAAACTCCATTTTCAAAATGAAGATACAGGCTCCTGTAATCCAGATTGATCGTTCCCACTGTCGCAGTATCATCATCCGAAATAAATACTTTTGCATGCACAAATCCAGGTGTGTATTCATAGATCTGCACACCTCCCTGGATCAACTCCTTGTAGAAAGTCTTGGCTACCACAAATGCATACCATTTATCTGGAATATGCGGCATGATAATAATCACTTCTATTCCGCTTTTTGCTGCTCTGATCAGGGTTGTCAACATTTCATTGTCCAGAATCAGATAGGGAGTCATAATATGCACATATTTTTTTGCATGATTTAAAATGTGAAAATAAACTTCTTCTCCCACATTTTCATTATCGAAAGGACTATCCGCATAAGGGATGATATAGCCCAGCTCCCGTCTGAGTCCTTCGCGCTTTGGCGTCAGATATCTTCCATAAGTCTCTACCCCACGCTCATCCACATTCCACATCTGTAAAAATATCATGGTCAGGCTCTGAACAGCATCACCTTTCAGCATTACTGCTGTATCTTTCCAATGTCCAAACCTTTCCTTTTTATTGATGTATTCATCCGCCAGATTCACTCCTCCGACATATCCCACCATTCCATCAATCACACAGATTTTTCTGTGATCACGATTGTTCTGAACGGTAGATACAAAAGGACGTATCTTATTGGACATCTTACATTGGATATTGTAGCGTTTCAGTTTTTTGGGATAATTGTAAGGCAATAAAGTAAATGCACACATTCCATCATACATAAACCTTACCTCGACACCTTCCTGCGCTTTTTCGATCAAAATATCCAGTATCGTATCCCACATGTAGCCTTCTTCCACGATAAAATATTCCATGAAAATGAATTTTTTTGCTTTCTCCAGTTCAGCCACCATGGATTCAAACTTATATTCTCCCAATGAAAAATACTTTACTTCGGTATTCCGGTATGTGGGGAACCCCAGCTGGTTCGAAAGATAATAAGATAACTGGGCATTTGCCGATTTACTCGCCCGAAGTGCATCCACGATCTCCGGATCCTGCTCCATATAAAGATCCGTCTCCATTCTCAGAGTAGACAGACGATCCCTCATATAACGTGTCTCCAGCTGCATCTGTACGTAAATATAAAAAATTGTTCCAATTACGGGAAATGCAAGTACCAGAAGCATCCATGTCATCTTAAATGCCGGATTTCCCTCAGAATTAATGATATATATCAGAACAACAATTCCCAATACAGTTAATGCACCGTAAATATAGGTTGCATATTCCTGGAGATAAAAACCGACTGCCACAAAAATCCCAAGCTGAAGCAGAATCAATAATGTAAAGATTCCGGCTCTACTGAATACGATACGAGATAAGCCCTTTTTAGCAGTCTGTTTCGTCTCATTTTCATTCATATTACTCTCTTCTCCTTATCATTCAAGCAGTTCTAATTTTAGTATATATTTTATAGTTTAACATAATTTATGCGCAAAATGAAGGCGAAAAGCTAAAATAAAACTTTTCGCCTGTCTTGACCTCTCTCCCTCAAAACAATATTTATAATCTTTTTTCGTTTCCTATGCTGTTTTTTTCTTTTTTGCAGTTTTGTAAGCCTTTCTCTCCTTTTCCAGAATTGGCTGATATCGATCTACCTCTTTTGCGATTACATTATTCAGAAGAAGCATACAGATCAAGTTTGGAATCGCCATCAGCGCATTCATGATATCTGAAATATTCCATACCAGATCTAAGGTCTGTGTAGCACCTATAAATACGACCAGTGAAAATACCACTCTGTAAATCACATTGAATGTATGGCTCTGGAATAAATATTCAAATGCTTTTTCCCCGTGGTATTCCCATCCAAGAATCGTAGAAAAAGCAAATAAGATAATTCCAATTGTGACCAGATATTTTCCGACCGGTCCCAGAACGGATTCAAATGCCGCAACCGTAAGTTGAACTCCCTGAAGTGGTTCACCGGATGCATTTGTCGTTCCCAATACTCCAGATGCTGCAATTGCAATTCCGGTAATTGAGCAGACAACAATCGTATCAAAGAATGTACCTGTCATATTAATATATCCTTGTCTTACCGGATCATCTGTCGTAGCTGCCGCTGCCGTAATTGCTGCGGAACCCAGACCTGCCTCATTGGAAAATACTCCTCGTGCAACACCGTAGCGGATAGAATTCATAACAGATACCGTAATCGTTCCGAGGACACCTCCGCCAACCGCTTTCGGATTCAATGCCATTCCAAAGATCAGATACAGACCATGTGGAACATTCTGGTAATTTCCAATGATAACGATCAATCCTGCAATCACATAGAAAACAGCCATTCCTGGAACAACTACAGAAGATACTTTAGAAATTGAAGTAATTCCACCCAGAATAATCATAAGTGCCAGTACAGTAAGTATGATTCCTGTTACCCATACAGGAATTCCAAACGCTTCTTTCACGGAACCAGAAATAGAGTTGGCCTGCGTCATATTTCCAATTCCAAAAGATGCCAGAACGGAAAATAGCGCAAACAAAAATCCCAACGTCTTACCAAAAGATTTGTTCTTAAATGCGTTTTTCATCGTATACATCGGTCCGCCAGACATCTCACCTTTTTCGTTCACTTCACGATACTTGATTGCAAGCATACATTCACTGAACTTAGAAGTTAATCCAAAACATGCCGAAATCCACATCCACACCAAAGCTCCCGGTCCGCCGGAAAACATCGCTGTTGCAACACCAATAATGTTACCAGTTCCAATCGTAGCTGCAAGCGCTGTCATCAATGCAGAAAACGGCGATACATCACCGGTTCCTCTTTTGGTTGTCCTCGCCTCTTTACTCAGCACACTATGCAATGCATAGCCAAGATTTCTCCAGGGAAGAAATTTCAATCGAATCGTAAGAAAAATGCCTGTGCCTACCAGTAATACCAACATCACTGGGCCCCATACAAAAGAATCGATTGCGCCTACAATTTCATTTACTCTCTCCATAAACTTCGCACTCCTTTCTCAAACAAAAAAAGGACAAGATGTTGACCACCTTGTCCTTATGGTTGTTTATTTTACACAGAAAAAATAAATTGTCAAGTTTTTATTTTATTTTTATGGTAAACGACTCACAATATGTGTTATTATATATTTAGCTCGAATTGCAGAAAGGAGTTAAGATATCATGGCAAAATGGGGAAAAAAATTATTAGGACTTGCCGCAGCCGGCGGCGCAATCGCAGGTCTTGTCTATTATTTTAAGAAAAAAGATACAAACGAGGACGATGACTTTGAAGATGATTTTGAAGACGATGACCTCGATCTCGACAATGATCTTGAACCGGTCGACCGCGGATACGTCAATTTAAATACGGCTCCGAAAGCCGAAAAGGCTGAAGAGGGCAAAGAGGAAACAGATACTGAAAAATCTGAAGAAGGCTCTGCGAAACCATCGGAGTCCGAAGAAGCCGAAGAATAGACAATAATGACAGAGAACGGGAAGGTGCCCGCAAAAGCTCCTTCCCGTTTTATTATCTCCAGCATTGATTCAGCAATTTCACAGCTTCTCTGATATCCTGCTCGGAAAGATTTGCATATCCCAAAAGGATCGTTGGCTTCCTGCCTTGTTCCTCTTTGATGCAATAATCAGACATTCCGTACACCCGGATATCCTGTTCATATGCCCGGCTGATCAGTTCTTCCTCTGTCATTCCGTTTTCAAACGTCAGAAGCAGATGGACCCCTGCATTTTCCCCGGAAATTTTACAGATATCTTCCATCGGGCGGAGTGCTTCGATCAATACATCATGACGGTTCTTATATAATGCTCTGGTTTTATTCAGATGCCGTTCATAATACCCGTCTTCAATAAATTTCTGGACGATCTGCTGATCCACTTTGGAAACCGTTGAATTGACGAAGCTTGCCTGTGTGTGGTATGCCTCCATAAGTGATTCCGGCAGAACCATATAGCTTAAACGAATCGCAGGCGCAATTGACTTGGAGAAAGTACCAAGATAGATCACCTTCCCCTGCACATCATACCCCTGAAGTGCAGGAATCGGCTTGCCCTTATAACGGAATTCACTATCATAATCATCTTCAATAATGTATCTTCCTTCTTTTTGGTATGCCCATTTTAGGAGCTCCATCCGCCGCCTGATCGGCATAACAATTCCGGTAGGATACTGGTGAGACGGTGTTACATAAGCGATATCGGCTTCCGATTCTTCCAGCTCAGACACTTTCATGCCGAACCGGTCTACAGACACCGTCACAGTCGGATAAGAAAGACCTTTTACCAAACGATATGCCTGCTTATAAGTAGGATCCTCAAATGCAATCCGATGCTCCAGACCTAAGATCATACTAAGAAGCATCAGAATATAATCGCTTCCTGCTCCAATCACAATCTGTTCCGGAGAACAATTTACTCCTCTGGCCTGATACAAATAGTTGCTGATTGCGTTTCGAAAGCCATACTCACCTTGCGGATCTCCAGAACGGAATAGTTCTGTCTTATCATCAATCAGAATATCTTTTGATAATTTTCTCCACACATTATAAGGGAAACTGTTCAGATCGACACCATTCGGTGTAAAATCATAGCGGTATTTTTTCTTTTCTTCCTTATATATCCGAAGCTTTTCCTGGCCCCTTTCCAGATGATATAATTCATCAATCTGTGCTACAAAAAAACCCCTGTATGGAGCAGATTCGATATAGCCTTCCGAGAGCAGCTGTTCATATGCCAGTTCCACCGTACTGCGGCTGACCTCCAGATGCTTTGACAGGGCTCTGGTCGACGGAAGTTTTTCTCCGTACGGAATCCGCCCTGTCTGAATATTCGACTTGATATAATCATAAATCTGCTCATATAACGGAATTTTAGAATGATTTTTCAGATTAATCGTCAGTTCGTTCATATAGTTTACTTTTCTTTATTTTGGCAGTTTAAATGAACTCTTTAATGATACAATTCGGTTGAACACAAGTGCATCCGGTGTAGAATCTTTCGAGTCAATACAGAAATATCCGTTTCTCACAAACTGAAAACTATCACATGGTCCGGCCTCATTAAAACTATCTTCCACATAGCAGTTCTTCAAAATTTCCAGAGAATTTGGATTCAGGTTCAATGATCCATCTTCTTTATTATACACACCCTTCTCTTCATCAATCAGATTCTCATATAATCTGACTTCTGCCTTCTTTGCATACGGTGCTGCCACCCAGTGAATCGTTCCTTTTACTTTACGTCCGGTAAAGCCGGTTCCACACTTTGTCTCCGGATCATAAGTACAATGCACAACCGTTACATTCCCTTCTTCATCCGTTTCATAACTTTCACATTTTACAAAATATGCGTGCATCAGCCGAACTTCATTTCCTGGGAAAAGACGGAAATATTTCTTCGGAGGATCGATCATGAAATCATCTTTCTCAATAAAAAGTTCTCTGCAGAATGGGACCTTCCGCATGCCAAGCTCTGGATTCTCCATGTTATTATCCACATCAAGATATTCTACTTCACCTTCCGGATAATTATCAATGACCAGCTTGATCGGATTAAGGACAGCCATCATACGGGATTTTTTCAATTTCAGATCCTCTCGGATACAGTATTCCAGCATTGCATAGTCCACAGAGCTCTGACTCTTGGATACTCCACACATTTCCACAAACATCTTAATGGATTCCGGTGTGAACCCTCTTCTTCTCAATGCCGCAATGGATACCAGTCTCGGATCGTCCCAGCCATCTACAATGCCATCCATAACCAGCTTCTTAATATATCTCTTACCTGTAACTACGTTAGTCAGATACAGTTTGGAAAACTCAATCTGACGCGGAGCCGGATCGAATTCGCACTCTCTGACTACCCAGTCATAAAGTGGTCTGTGATCTTCAAATTCCAGTGTACAGATTGAATGCGTAATGTGTTCCACTGCATCTTCAATCGGATGTGCAAAATCATACATCGGATAAATACACCATTTATCCCCTGTATTATGATGTGTCATATGGGCCACACGATAGATGATCGGATCACGCATGTTGATATTCGGAGATGCCATATCGATCTTTGCACGAAGCACTCTTTCACCGTCTTTACACTTGCCTTCCTTCATTTCTTCAAATAATCTCAGGTTTTCTTCCACAGAACGGTCACGATATGGACTGTTTTTACCAGGTTCTGTTAACGTTCCACGATATTCGCGAATCTCATCTGCATTCAGATCACAGACAAAAGCCTTTCCCTTCTTAATCAGCTTTACTGCACATTCATACATGATATCAAAATAATCTGATGCGAAATACAGATGCTCTTTCCAGTCTGCACCCAGCCATTTTACATCTTCTTTGATAGATTCTACAAATTCCATATCTTCTTTAGTCGGGTTCGTATCATCAAATCTTAAATGAAAGGTTCCATTATATTTCTGAGCGAGACCATAATTCAAAAGAATGGATTTCGCATGTCCGATATGCAGATATCCATTCGGTTCCGGCGGGAATCTGGTACAGACTTCTGTATACACTCCTTCTGCCAGATCTTTATCTATTTCCTGTTCGATAAAATTTTTTGAAACTATTTCTTCTCCCATGATGCTCCTCCTTGTAGATACTTACATTATGTTCCTTATCTTATCATAAAAAATAGGGTGAAACAAGGTGGATTCCACCGTTTTCACCACTTTACAGCCGATTTTTCAATACTACAAGAGCATTCACAATGATCGCTGCATGGTCTGCTGCCAGCATCCCCATCTCTTTTACCCGAAATTTTTCTTCCCTGATCAGTCCTTCACTGGCAGTCCTCTCAACCACTGCCGTTGTGTCCAGTTTCCGGCTGTCATTCTGAATTCTTAAAGTATAGAGGTCTCTTTGTATCTCCTTTGTCCATTCTGCCTGTGTATGCTCCAGACTCACATCACACCATACAGCATCTGCTGCATCATCTCCTGCCTGAACCTTTACATCTTTCTCATCTATCAGCGCCATATAGGCCGTAGTGATCACCCGTGTACGAGGATCTCTGTCATAGTCGCCATATGTCGCGATCTGTTCCATGACAAGTCCTGCAACCCCCGTCTCTTCTTCTAATTCTCTTCTGGCTGTATCCTCCAGATTTTCCTTCAGATTCACGAATCCTCCCGGCAATGCCCAGTATCCAATACTCGGATGATTACTTCTCTTAACAAGTAACAACCTTATTCCTTCCAAGCTTGCATCCAGTTTTCCTGCATGTGCAAATATAACGGCATCCGTTGTACAGCTTGGCGTCTGATAACGGTACGGATCATATGCTTCCAAAAACTCCTTCAGTGTTTTCCCATCCGCATTCTTCTCTCCTGTCCCTTGAAATTTCGATATATCTTCTAAAAACAATGACATATTATCTCTCCTTTCTTCCCGGCATCCATCTGCCTTTCCATGCATAGATCAAAATGATTACCATACCAATCACCCACGACAAAGGATACACACACATGATACTTGAGAACTGATGGGAAACTGGCAGAACCGTCCCGATCCAGATCACACGGAACACACACAATGAAAACAGAATAATCAGCATCGGCTGAAGCGTATGTCCTGTTCCGCGGATCGTACCTGCCAGTACATGTAAAATTGCCAGAGACCAGTAAAACGGGCAGAAAAACTTCATTATATACACACCATATGCTACAACCTTCTGATTGTCAGAAAACACTCCGATCACCTGAGGAGCGAAGATCATCAGAAGGATTCCCGTAACAATCGTATAAAGGACACCCATTCCCACAGACAGATACATTCCCTTTTTCACTCTGTCGTTTCTCCGTGCCCCAATATTCTGACCGGTAAATGTAGTTGCCGCTGTACTGAAACTCATCACAGGAAGTATATTAAATCCGTCAATCTTAAGATATGCTGCGAATCCTGCCATCGCATCTGCACCAAAACTATTTACACTGGACTGGACAATCACATTGGAAAATGAGATCACGACATGCTGGATCCCGGTCGGCAGCCCAATCTTGATAATCTTAGATGGCATGTTTTTATAAAACCGGATCTCCCGTATCCGTACGCGATAGATTTCCTGACTTCTGATTAAAAATAAAAGAATAAAAACGCCGGAAAGAAGCTGACTGATATCCGTTGCCAAAGCCACCCCGACAATCCCCATTTTCAATACTACAACGAAGAACAGATCTAAAAAAATATTGGAAATAGCTGCGATTATCAGATATGTCAGTGACTTTCTGGAATTACCTACTGCATTTAATATTCCAGCTGACATATTATAAATCACTGAGAAGAGGATTCCTCCAAAATATACCTGCAAATAAACGACTGCCTGTTCAAATACCTCCTGTGGAGTTCCCATCATCCTCAATAGATATGGCACAAGTACAATTCCCACAACAGTCATAACTGCACCAGCTGTCATCGCAATTGCCAGAGTCGTATGAACCGCCTTTCTTACCCCCTCTTCGTCCTGGGCACCAAAAAACTGTGCGATCACAACTCCCGCCCCGGCAGAAGCACCGACACAGAATCCAATCAGAAGGTTGATGATGCTTCCTCCGGAACCGACCGCCGCAAGTGCTTCACTTCCTATATAGTTTCCCACAATAATAGAATCTACCGTATTGTACAACTGTTGAAATAAATTACCAAGAATCAACGGTATGGAATACAACAGAAGCTGTTTCCATATAGAGCCTTCCGTCATGACTGTTGATTTTCTCATCTTTTGCCACCTCTTTCTCCACATACCAAAGGTCCATTGAACCTTTTTATCGCATGCATGACAACACAAAAAACCCTCGATCGTAATCAAGGGTTTCTCTAAGCTGCCTAGCGGAATCGAACCGCCGACCTCCGCCTTACCAAGGCGACGCTCTACCGACTGAGCCAAGGCAGCACGCATATTCGATATGCAACATTGATACTATACAATATCAGAACCAGATTTGTCAACTGAAATCTCACAATTATTTTAAGATTCTACTACTGTCTGCTTTCTGATTCCAGAATTTTTTCTGTCTTTCCCTTGATTCTTTGAAGCGCATTATCAATCGTCTTAGGACTTTTGTCTAACAGCTTCGCAATGGTACGGTAATCTGTTCCCAGCAGATGAAGATATAACACACGGTTTTCCAGGTCACTCAGGCTCTCTTCAAGACGGCTTTCAATTAATTCCGCATATTCCTTACTGACAAAAAGCTCTTCCGGATTCGTCTCCTCCTGCGCTTCCATTGTATCAATCAATGAACTCTGGTCTTCCCCTTTTTCATATAATGAAATATAACTGTTAAGCGGACTATGTTTCTTTCGTTTAGAAGCTTCTATTGCAGAATACATCTGCCTGGTAATACAAAGCTTTGCGAAACTAAAAAAAGAAGCATCCTGCTCTACATTATAATCCTGTACTGCCTTAAACAGACCAATCATTCCTTCCTGGATCAGATCATCATTTTCTCCTCCCAGAAGATACATGGCATTCGCTTCCTTCCGGACAAGATTCTTATATTTCTCCATAATGTAATCTATTATCTTCTTATCCCCATTTCGAAGTTTTCGAATCAGCTGTTCATCCGTCATCTTATTATAATTCGTCATTTTAATTCATCCTTTGTCTGACAATCTCATAAGCCAGTACACCCGCTGCCACAGATGCATTCAGGGAATCGATATCTCCCTTCATCGGAATACTTGCAATAAAATCACAATTCTCTTTTACCAGACGGCTGACGCCTTCGCCTTCATTTCCAATGACCAGACCGATTGGCCCTTTCAGATTCAGGTCATACATCATCTGTCCGCCCATATCTGCACAGACAAACCACAGTCCTTTCTCCTTTAATTCTTCCATTGTTTTCGTAAGGTTTGTCACTTTTGCAACCGGAGTATAATTCAGTGCTCCCGCTGATGTTTTTGCAACCGTTGCAGTAAGCCCTACTGCCCGTCGTTTCGGAATGATCACTCCATGTGCTCCTGCAAGATTCGCCGTACGGATAATTGCACCCAGATTATGCGGATCTTCGATATTATCCAGTAAAATTAAAAACGGATCCTCTCCTCTTTCTTCCGCAAGTTTCAGCATATCCTCTACTTCAGAATACTCATAAGCAGCCGTACAGGCAATCACTCCCTGATGCTTCCCAGTTACCGATAACTGTGTTAGTCTTTCTTTCTCAACAAACTGGATGATGGTATCATGCTTTCTCGCTTCTCTCACGATTGTACGAACCGGACCATCCTGGCATCCATCCAGTACGTACAGTTTATCCACCGGTTTTCCGGAACGAAATGCTTCCAGAACTGCATTGCGTCCCTCTATGATATTTTCATTCACCTTTTTTTCATTATTCATATGGACTCCTTATCCGTCTTTCAGACTATCTAATCCTATTTTAACCAGTTCCAGCATTCTTTTCCACTCTTTTTTCAGATACAGATATCCTATCAGCGCTTCAAACCCCGTAGCTCTTCTGTAATCGGTAATCGACTGGTTTTTAGCCGGAGAAACACTCTTGGCATTTCTGCCACGTTTATAAACCGCATGTTCTTCTTCTGTCAGATACTCCTGAATCTTTCGCATCATCTGAGATTGTGCAGACGCCTGTACATAGGAGCTGGTTTCTTGGTGCATCTTCTGAACCTGCTTATTCCCCTCATTCACTACCAGTGATTTGATAATAAGATCATATATACTATCTCCGATATATGCTAAAGTAAGAGGTGAATATTCTTTTATATCCACCTCTCTCATTTGGAATAATTCCTGCATATAGGAGTCAAACTGCCATTCTATGCTCTTTTCCATTGTACTCCCTCTCGAGTATCCTTTAACACAATACCCTTTTCTAATAATTCATCCCTGATTGCATCTGCTCTTGCAAAATCTTTCGCTTTACGTGCTGCCTGACGCTCTTCAATCAGTTTTTCAATCTCTTCGTCCAGAATATCTTCTTTTTTATCAACAATCAGTCCAAGGACATCTGTCAGTTTTACCAGAAGTTCAAATAAATTCTTCAGGTATTCATTTGAGCTTTCTGCATTTGATGTAGTATTGATATATTTTACCAGATCAAAAACAGCTGCTACTGCATCCGCAGTATTGAAATCATCATCCATTGCCGCCTCAAATTTCTGAACATATTCCTCTGTCTTGGCAAAGGATGTCTTTTCTTCTGCCGTCATTGCATCTATCTTTGCATTTTCCATTAAGAATTTCAAATTATCTGCAGCATTTGTAATACGCTCCAGACCGTTCTTGGAAGCCTCCATCAGATCCGCACTGAAGTTCAGAGGACTTCTGTAATGCGCACTTAACATAAAGAAACGAAGCACCTGGAGATCATATTGTTCACTGATCTCACGAACGGTACGGAAATTACCGAGAGATTTACTCATCTTTCTATTGTCAATGTTCAAAAATGCATTGTGCATCCAATATCTTGCAAACTCTTTTCCATTTGCCGCTTCACTTTGAGCAATTTCATTTTCATGATGTGGGAAAATCAGATCCTCACCACCAGCATGTATATCAATCTGCTCACCCAGATATTTCTTGGACATCTCAGAACATTCAATATGCCATCCCGGACGACCTTCACACCACGGAGACTTCCATGCAGGCTCTCCTTCTTTTTTCGGCTTCCAGAGCACGAAATCCAACGGATCTTCCTTTTCATCTTCTCCAGTCACCAGAAGGGAACGCTCTCCAGAACGCAAGTCATCTAAATTCTTGTGAGAAAGCTTACCGTATCCCTCAAATTTTCTGGTACGGTAATATACCGTGCCATTTTTTTCATATGCATAGCCTTTATCAATCAGTGTCTGAATCATGTCTACCATTCCGCAGATTTCCTCCGTTGCCAGCGGATTCTTTGTTGCAGGCTTGATATTCATTCCCTCCATATCCTTTTTACACTCTGCAATGTAACGTTTGGAAATCTCATCAGAGGATACGCCTTCTTCAATTGCTTTCTTTATGATCTTATCATCCACATCCGTAAAATTGGATACAAAATTAACATCGTATCCTTTATACTCAAAATATCTTCTGACAGTATCAAAAACAATCATTGGTCTTGCATTTCCAATGTGAATAAAGTTATATACGGTCGGACCGCATACATACATCTTTACTTTTCCTTCTTCCAATGGAACAAATTCTTCTTTTTGCCTTGATAATGTGTTAAAAATCTTCATGACTACTCTTTCTCCTTTTCTCCTATGATTTCAATACTCTCATCTCTCATACATTTCATTCGTTTTTCCATTTCCTGAATCTGCTTATGCAGCCTTAAGTTGTCTGCCTGCAGTTCCCGGATATCGTTGCTGATCGGATCCGGCAGATGCACCTGATCCAGATCCAGTCTCGGGACTCTTTCATCCCCCATTTTTACAATTCTTCCCGGTACACCTACTACCGTACAGTTTGGTGGTACCTCTTTAAGGACCACACTTCCTGCACCAATTTTAGAATTCTCTCCTATCGTAAAAGATCCGAGCACTTTTGCGCCGGCACTTACCATCACATTGTCTTTCAGCGTTGGATGACGTTTTCCCTGTTCCTTTCCGGTACCACCCAGGGTCACTCCCTGATATAATGTGATATTATCCCCAAGTTCTGCAGTCTCTCCGATAATCACTCCACTTCCATGATCTATAAAGAGTCCTTTCCCTATGGTTGCTCCAGGATGGATCTCTATTCCAGTCTTTCGGGCAGCTCTCTGAGAAACCCATCTTGCCAAAAAATAATGCTTCTTCAGATAAAGCTTATGTGCTACCCGGTAATGAAGAATCGCCTTAAAACTGGAGTACAAGAACACTTCCATATTCGACTTAATCGCAGGATCCCGCTCCCGGATTACCTGAATCTCTTCCTTGACATACGATATAATGCCCATGATGATCTCTCCTTTTTATTCGAAGTACAGCTTCGCAACAGTATGGCGAGCGCTATTCTCGATTATGGCGGAACTGTTGTAACAAAAAAAACTCCGTCTCCTGTATTCCAAGAGACGAAGTATATCCGCGGTTCCACTCTTATGAAAGAATCTTTTCTGTATTGTCTGTACAGACAATTGAAAACATCCTACACTTGATACACGTAACGTGTGTAATCCCGTATCCGGCTATTGACCTTTCTTATCTTCAACGCTTTCTCACCGGATCGACTCCCGGACGCACTTCACAGTTACTTTACTTAAAACTGCTTTCAGCCGGTGACAGTTTTTCTCTTTCAGCTCCGCAATCTGCTACTCTTTCCGTTCTATGTCTTTGCCATATTGATTATATATTATGCGAAAACATAGACTTTGTCAACCCATTTCTCAACTGTTCACTCCTCGAATCTTTGTCTTTCTATTTCCACCGGATCTCTGCTTTGAACAGATCTGCCTCGGTCTCTATCTTGAAAGTTCCTTTCTGAAGTTCTACAAAACTCTTCACAATGGCAAGGCCAAGACCTGATCCTTCGGTATTTCTCGCCGCATCTCCACGTACAAATCGTTCCGTAATCTCTTCCGGATCAAAATTCAGTTCTTCTGCCGAAATATTCTTCATCCGAACAACTGCTTCTTCCCCTTCCCGACAGATTTCTACATATACTCTGGTGTGCGGAAGAGCATATTTGGCAATATTTCCCAGAAGATTTTCAAAAATGCGATAGGTTTTCTGACTATCCAGACGTACCATGATCTTTTCCGGCGAATAATTACACTTGAACTCCAGATCCTCTGCCAGAATTTTATCTTCCATTTCCAGTTTGACCTGCTTAAAAAGATTGACAATATCTATATCTGTAAGGTTCAATGTAACGTTACGGCTGCTTGCTTTACTGACTTCAAACAGATCTTCAATCAGTACTTTCAGGCGCATGGATTTCCGATCCAGTACATCAATATATTCTTTCTGTCTTTCAGGATCTTTTTCTTCTTTCAACAGATTCACATAAGTAATGATCGCAGTCAGCGGTGTCTTTAAATCATGCGAAACATTCGTAATCAGCTCCGTCTTCATGCGCTGGCTCTTTACTTCTTCCTCAACTGCCTTTTTAAAACCAGACTGAATTTTTTCAATTTCTGTCTTAAACGGAGCAAATACTCCCAGATCTTCTGTAATTTCAACGTCCAGATTGCCTTTTGCGAGTTCCCCCGTTACTTTTAAAAGCACAGCATATTTTTCCTGAAGGTCATTGTAAAACTTCCTGAGTATAAAGAATAAGATCACAGAATAGACGATCAGAGCCATAATTCCAAATACCCACAAAACACAGATTGCAGCAAGAATAATAAAATTGCATAATACAATCTTCAGGATTGCCTGATTACTTTTCTGGCTGAAATCAATATGCATCAGGGAATCATATATTTTGCGAATCCATTTTTTTACTTTTTCCACGAAAAACTTCCATGCTTTCTTCATGTATTTCCAACAATGCAAAATCAGTGTTCTCTCTTTTACATATCTCCGAATCCCTAAAGAATATATCTGACGCACACATACCGCCGCCCAATATACCACTGCAAATACCAAAGCCCAGATTACAAAATCCAGCAAATCTGCGTATCCCTCTTTTCTCTGAAGCATCCATCCACACTGATCGAATACCACAGCTACCACTGAACAGAATACAATGGCTACCACTTCAAATGGAGTCTGGAAGATTTTTTCGTTTCCGGTATGAAGGGAGGAAAAAGATGGGTAAAGCATTGCCAGAACTGCTATTACTGCCATAATTACCATAATTGTATAATTCATCAGATTTGGTGCACCAACCCCAATATAACACCATTCACTCAGATAAGTCTGTACGTTTTCTTCCGTCATAGCAAACAGATACGTCCGGTTCTTCGGCGTTTCCAACGAAAAATCTTCCGTCGTCACCTCACTGTCCCCATAATATTCTTCATAAGATTCACTGTTCCATTCCGCATGATTCTCCTCAAAATGATTCAGGATCTCTCTGAGCACAGTCGTCTGCTCTTCCCGGTAATCACTTTTCTTGATTGTAACACTCGGAGTCCCATTTTCATCGTAGGCAACCACCATTCCAATCGCATAATTGTCCATATGATTCTCAGACAATACACCACCCGATTCAACTGCACTTTTCGCGATGATCTTTCCATCTTCGTCTTTCACCTGATAATCCAGATACGGATAAAACCCATCAAATTCATACTTTTCATCTGGCACATAAACTTCCAGCCATTCTTTCATCCGTTCAGAATCTGCCCCTTTTCTTTCCGTATTGTAGAGGAAATAAGAAGCTTCAATAAACTGTTCCAGAAACGTCTGGGACGTCTCCGCAGATCTTCCGGCCTGCTGTGCCATATTCTCTTCTTCCCGGTACCAACGCGGATACCCGGACATCGTTATCAATGTTGCAGCTATCACTGTAACTACGATCAATACAACCGCTAATTTATGCCTGTTTTTCAATTTTGTATCCAACACCCCACACCACCTTCAAATATTTTGGTTCTTTCGGATTAATTTCTATCTTTTCTCTGATTTTTCTCACGTGTACCATGACTGTATCCGTATTGATCGCCCGTTCATTCCACACACGTTCATAGATTTCATCCGCAGAATATATCCTTCCCGGATTCTTCACCAACAGCAGGAGAATCTTATATTCTGTCGGAGTCAGCTTCACCAGTTCTCCATCTACCGTCACTTCTACAGTATCTTCATTAATTTCAAGCCCACCTATCGTGTGAATATGCTCTTCTTTCTCATGGCGGTCCAGTTTTTCCATAAATCTGCGATATCTTCGCAACTGGGAATTGACTCTGGCAAGAAGTTCCATCGGGGTAAAGGGTTTTGTCACATAGTCATCTGCCCCCATATTTAAGCCCATGATCTTATCTACTTCTTCTGATTTTGCCGACAGAAATATGACTGGAAAATCATATTTTTCCCGAAGTTTAATCGTCATCTGAATTCCATCCATCCGTGGCATCATCACATCCACAATTGCCAGATGAATCTCCTCTTTTTCGATGACTTTAAGCCCCTCTACTCCATCTGCCGCCTGGTACACCTGATACCCCTGACTTTTTAAATATATTTCCACGCCCTCGCGTATCTCCTTGTCGTCTTCCACGACCAACACATGATTCATTTCCACTTTTCGTCATTCCTTTCCTTCTCCCTGAATCAGGATTGTTCTCTGCAAACAGGTCTTTCTCTTGCAACTATTATACTATATCCCGATTCTTCTGGATACATCTTGATTTTTGTCGGATACTGACGAGAAACTTTTTTCCCGCAGGTTTTATATTCATATAAATTCACACTCCTTTCATCTTGATAACAAAAGAATAGATTAAATTTCTTAAGAGTAAAGACAGGAAAATCGAAAAATATTCTAAAGATGATCGTTTTCATTTATTAAAAAAAAAGATGCGAAAATCCATTTTACAGTCTGAATCTTCACATCTCTCTTCTATGATTCTGAAATTTTAAACCACTTCGTTCAAGTATATTTTTGACAGTGGTATCATTTTTTTCATTTCTTCTTTCATTCGGTCAGACATGGTCACCCCGTCTTCTTCACAGATCTCTTCTATCGTCTTGGCTCCAAATAACAGACTTGCAAGTGCTGCTACTGTTATGGTTCCTTCACTGTTTTCCCGTTTTCCATCCATCAACATAACTCCTGAAAATTCTGTACCGGTAATCATAACACACCGATTATTTTCTTCGATGAGTGGATCCGTAATCTGAAAGCAGGTTCCCATAAATTCTTTGAGCCGCATAGACATCAGCATTCTTCTGACATCAACAATCCGGATCATAATCTTAGGCTTTTCTTCTCCTGCCTCTTCCCCTGTATCAATACGGATATCCTGGATTTCTCCTTCCTTTCGGAATAATTTCAGACACCCTCCGTCACTTGCATATTCTTTCATCAGTCTCTGATAGTAGGCTGCATCTCTCATGGCATAGACCTGATAATTGTCTGAAAGGTACTTCGAAGCATACGCCGCAATCTCCTCGCAATCATTCTCCGAAGCGGTGGTCACCAGAATTCCCTTCTCCTGCTTCTCTGCCTCGTAATAAAATGATCTTTCCTGTTCATAAACGGTTCGGAAATCAAATGGAAGATAGATGCTTTCAGAAGCAGGCATCAGAAAAGTAAATGTCTCTCCGTTATGGTACATTTCATTCAGTGATTTTTTTAAAAGTGCTGCCATATAACCGCGTTTCCGATATGGTTCTTGCGTTGCAACTGCAACAATATAATTTGCATCCTTCTCAATTCCATTTACCAGAAGCTTATATGGATTCAGATGCAGCATTGCACGGATCTCACCGTCTTCCTCAATCACATAAATCTGGTTATCCTTTGTTTTCTCTGTATAATAATAATCCACAAAACTTTGGCCGTCCTCAGAGAATACTTCTTCATACAATGCCCTGGAAGCTCCTTTTTCTTCTGATCCCAAGATCCTTAATTTCATAGTATTTGTTCCCCTGTTCCAACATTTCTATTTGCAAAAATAAATATTATTGATTTTTCGGACATCCTCCACATCCGGCACATCCTTCTTCAAAAGGACCTGCTTTATAACTGTAATTTGCAATCGTTTCCAGACTCGCAATCGCCTGTGCAGAGATCCCTTCGCCTGTTCCGGTAAACCCCAGCCCTTCTTCTGTTGTTGCCTTTATATTAATCTGGTCAACCTCAATATGAAGGGCCTGTGCAACATTTTCCCTCATCGTCTGAATGTGCGGTGCCATCTTTGGGCGTTGGGCAATGATCGTTGCATCAATATTTCCGATCACGTACAGTTTCTCATCGATCAGCTTTCCGACATGCTCTAATAACTTTATACTGGAAATTCCTTTATACTGAGGATCAGAGTCCGGAAAATGCTTTCCGATATCACCAAGCGCGGCCGCTCCCAGAAGTGCATCCATGATTGCATGGAGAAGCACATCTGCGTCGGAATGCCCGAGAAGGCCTTTTTCATATGGGATCTTCACTCCGCCAAGTATCAGATCTCGGTCCTCTACTAATCTGTGAACATCATATCCCATTCCTACTCTCATCATCTGTTCCTCCTTTTTCCGGGTTCTGTTCTACCTCTTCTAACTCTTTTACTTTCGTTTTATCCTCCGGCTCATCGTCTGAAATCTGCCCAATGATACTGTTATCTTCATATTCTTTTCTCTGAAGCTTAATTGCCGATTTTCCAAGCAAAAAGATGCCAATTACCAGAAACGCCAGTCCTGCCAGCGCAAATATTATATAATTATCCGGTCGTTCTTTCACTGCATCCATCAGAAGTTTACCTCCCAGATAACTCAAATAACCACCTGCCAGAACCCGAATCATCAACTGACTTTTTGTTACCATATAGAATCCTCCTTTAATGTATATTTCATACATCCCGTGCATGACTTTTCTTTTCATATGTCTTGTATTATAAATGATTTGGAAGTTTTTGTATAGAGATGAGTTATACTGCTGGCGAAAAAACAAAAAAAGAAACAGATTAACCTGTTTCTTAATGTGAGTAGCGGGAATCCGATACCTATTGTATGTACTGAAAGAATTATGAAAATCTCATAAATCAATAAGCTCCGGAGTTTTTACGCCCCGGAGCCTTTTCTTATTCAATCACAATCTGAATCGCCTGGATACCAAGAGATAAT
>JALEKG010000070.1 GCA_022769185.1 Dorea sp.
CTGAAGAAGTGGTTCCAGCCCGATCTTACCGCCACCAATGACTGCATGACGATCCTTATGAGAGTCAAATGCTTCCAGACTATCGTTAAGATGAATGGCTTTCAAATGTTCCAGTCCCAGAATTCGGTCAAACTCTTCCACAACTCCATCTAAATCATGCACAATATCATATCCGGCTGCAAATATATGACAAGTGTCCAGACAGATCCCGATTCGTTCCGGATGCTTTACTCCGTCACGGATTTCCTTTAATTCTTCAAATTTTGCTCCGATTTCTGTCCCTTTACCACTCATTGTCTCCAGAAGCACTGTAATTTTCTCATTCCCGGTAATTGCCTGATTCAGGCCGGCTATAATATTTTGGATCCCTGCTTCTACTCCAATTCCTGTATGGCTTCCCGGATGGAATACCATATTTTCTATTTCCAGTGCATCCATTCTTGCAACATCTTCACGAATAACCATACATGCAAAATCATAAACTTTTTCTTTGTCACTTGCAAGATTCATCGTATACGGTGCGTGTGCAAGCAGCGGTCCGAACTGATGACCTTTTCGAATCTTCTGAAACTTCTCTGTCTCCTGTGCAGAATAATCTTTATATGTCGATCCTCTTGGATTGCGGCTAAAGATCTGCATGGTATTCGCTTCCATATTTACTACATTCTCCGCTGTCTTTGCAATTCCCTTTGCAATCGACATATGCGTTCCGATTGTATACATTTTTCAACCTTCCTTGTCTTGTTATTTTATCAGGATATCCTGACTTCCAGAGCGAAAGCCTTCCATATCGATTGTCGCATACAGATAACCCTGCGCTTTCACCAATTGTAATACCTCTTGCTTTTTCGCAAATAGTTTCAGGATATCTTTCTCATCAACTTCCAGTCTCACAAGATTTCCATGGATTCTGGCTCTTACATTATAAAATCCCATTTCCCGGATTCCATTTTCAATCTCATCTACCTGATTCATCTCCTCATAACTTAAACGCGTACCATATGGAAAACGTGTTGCCAGACATGGGGCAGACGGACGATCTGCCGTCGGTATCTGTTTCTCTCGTGCATATCTTCGGATCTCATCTTTCGTAAATCCGGCAAGTGCCAGCGGACTTTTGATTCCCAGTTCCTCCTGAGCCTGGATTCCCGGTCTGCATTCCTTGGCATCTTCCAGGTTCGTTCCTTCCAGGACAGTATGGATACCAGCCTTTTCCGCCTCTTCCATAATTCTGGTAAATATATATTTTTTACACCGATAGCACCGGTCTTCGGGATTTTCCTCTATTCCTGCTTTCTTCAGTTCATCCACATAGATAATTTTATGCTGCGCCCCCGCTGCTTTTGCCGCTTCCCTGGTAACATCCAGATCTGCTTTCGGATGCAGTGTCGTGTGAAGTGTCACCGCATAGACTCTGGTTCCATGCACCTTTGCACAGGCACAAAGAAGCCATAACAGCAGAGAACTGTCCACACCTCCTGAAAATGCGACCAGCACATCTTCTTTCGTATATTCATCCAATAATTCCATTAATTTTCTACATTTTTCTTCATACTTGTCCATTACTCTCCTCCTGGATCATACGATATATTTCCAAATAAGATTTTTCACTTTTTCTACAGATTTCTACGACATTTTTCTTTACAAGTGTAACACTTTTTCCTGTCTGATGCATCAAAAATAGTAAAGAATCCTCACTGCATCTCCTGCCTTCAGTTCAGCACTTCCCTCTGGAATATCGATCAGACAATTGCTTCCGATTCCAGCCTTCAGCTGTCCATTTCTCTGCTGCACCGCAGCCCATACACTGGATCCATCATATTTTCCGCGTATGAACCTTCTGACAGGACTCTTTTTTGGATAATCCTCTGCCATCACAGCCAGGACGGTCCGCATCTCTATCAGATTCCTGTTTTCACCACTGGATTTTGCGAGGAAAGGCTTTACCAGAAGTTCAAACATGGCAGATGAAGAATATGGATTTCCGGACAATGAAAGCACCGGAATCCCATCATATACCGAAAACATTGTAGGCATACCCGGTTTAATACGAATACCGTGAAAGATTTGTCTGGCATGCAGACTTTCCATTACAGCCGGCAGCAGATCTTTTTCTCCGACGGATACTCCTCCCGTTGTAATAATGAAATCTGACTCCTTTCCGGCTTCCATCACAGCCTGACAGATTCGATTTACATTATCCCCGGCACAATACACATAATTCAGCTCACATCCCAATTCCTTGAGTCTGCTGCAAATATATGCCATATTCGAGTCATAGATCTGTCCAGTTTTTAATTCCTGTCCTGGTCTACACAATTCATCTCCTGTTGTAATAACTGCTGCTCTCAATCTCCGATATACTTGTAACGACTCTTTTCCTGCCGCCACAGCCGCCGCTATCATATATGAGTCGACTCTCATCCCTTTTTCTGCCAGAAGCTCACCCGCATGGAAATCTTCTCCTTCCGGACAATAATTATCTCCTGGTTCTGCCTTTCTATAAATAGAGACCTCTTCTTCTCCGTAATCTGTAAACTCCTGAGGCACCACACAATCAGCTCCTTCCGGTATCATTCCACCGGTCATGATCCGAACTGCCTCTCCCTCTGCAATCGCCCTTCCGGTCGGCTGTCCTGCACATATTTTATAGATAACAGAACATTTCACGGGATGATCTTCCCTGGCATCTCTGAGCGTATTACTGCTTAATGCATAACCATCCATCGCAGACCTCGGAAATGGAGGGTGACTTACCAATGCATGCAGATCTTCCGCAAGAATTCTGCCAATACAATCCTCAATCGGCAATAATTCTATCCCTGTGCATTTACTCTGTAGGCAGATTAGTCTCTGCGCCTCTTCTAATGATATCATCTCCATTTTCTTCCTTTCTTTCTTTTATCTTATGAGCAAGAAATTCTGCCACCTCTGCGGCATCGTCCAATTGAAATCGTTTCTCACACCCCTGAATTTCAACATCACTTACTACGGCAATACATTCTTTCGGATCCATCGCCAAAGGTTTTCCTGCTGCCTTCCTGTATAGCATAATTTTCGGCCAGTTCCCATGCTTAAATCCTTCTGTCAAAATAATATCTACCTTCTCAATTTTCTGAACCATCTGCTCAAAATCAATTGGCCGATTTTCCATCAGTACCGCCTTTTTAGCGGAGATCAGCCCGGTTATATCCGCTCCGGCCTTTGTGATTCGATCACTGTCTTTTCCTTCCCGGTCTATTTCAAATTCATGTGCATCATGCTTGACTACTGCCACACGCAATCCTCTTTTTTTCAACTCTGGCAGCAATTTTTCTAAAAACGTTGTCTTTCCAGTGCCTGAATATGCCACAATAGAATAAATCGGAATTGAGACACCTTCTTTTTCCTTCATGTCCTTCTCTGTCTGCATATTTTCCAGTTTCTGATAATCCTGTGGTGTATTGATATTACACAAGCCTTCCACAGCTACATAACAGACTCTTATCTTTTCTAAGATATGCTGCACTTTATAATCTTCAGATTTTAACTGAGCTTCAACGATCTTTTTGATACTTCTTCGGTACAAAGCACAGAGTACATGCTTTTTTCCAGATTTTTCCACAGGCACAACCGCATCTACTGATTCTGTCAGGTAGGGCAGCAGATGATTGACCAGTTCCATATCCACAAAAGGCATATCACACGATACTACAAACAGGATTGGATTCCTGCAAACTTCCATTGCTGCATGAATTCCTGCAAGCGGACCGCATCCTGGAAATCGATCCGTAACATGCTTTATCAGATATTCAGGATAATCCGACTTTTCCCTTACCGACAAGAGAATTTCATCAGCCTGTGCCAAGTTCTCCTCAAGCATTGCAAGAAAAGTTTGTCCATCCAGGATAAGCCCCGCCTTATCTTGTCCCATTCTCGTACTTTTTCCCCCACTGAGAATGACCGCACTGATTTCTATATTATTTGTCTTCTCTTGTTTTCGATTTTTGCTCACGTGATTTCTCCTTCTTCTTAAAGACTTACTTTTGAGTATAACATACATCAGCTGTCGCATACCATTTATATTCTGTATGTGTTTATATGATTTATAGATCTTTTCTATTTCTGCATTTTCCTTTTCTTTTGTAAAAATAGTGATAAAATAAGAAATATAGTTTTTGAGAGAATAGGTGCATGTATTATGGACCATAAATTTCAGATTGTAAGTGACGGATCTTGTGATCTTCCAGAACCAATCTTACAGGAAAAGAATCTGAAGCGCTATACACTTTCTCGTCTCTTTTGAATGTAAAACCTCTGATCACCCTCCAGGATGGAGAATCGGCGTCCATGCCGGTCCGTATTCCATTGGATATGGAGTGATTCAAAGAAGTGACCAAATATAGTAGCTTATATAGTAACTCAAAAAAGGTCCTCTGGATTTTTATCGAATGTATGGCAACTTATATAAAAAACTCTGAGGAATGTACCCTCAGAGTTTTTCTATCCCTTATAATATGGGCAATGCTTCTTCAGACACTGCTGATTCTCCGATGAAAAATCACATTGAATTTTCTCCGGAAGCTGCATTTCAATTCCCATCTTCTCTTTCACAAATGCAGCTGCCTCTTTTGCAGCTGTAAAAGAATCTCTTTTACAGCATCTTGGCCCGCCAAGCTCAGCAATGGCTCCCAATGCTCTGGATGTCATCTGATTGGAATAACGCCAGGAAGTTCCAGTCAAAGGATTGGCTTTGGTAATAATACTCATAAAAATACCCGCGCTCACCGCAGCACCACAGCATCCCCACATGCCACAGGCACCTCCCGGATATTCAGATCCTCTCTTTTTCATCTCTTCCAAGGCCTCATCAAAAGCAATCTCTCCTCCACAATTATAATATGCCGTAAGAAGAGCTGCTCCTACCATCACATGATGTTCCGGTCCGTGCATATAAATAAAAGGATTCATCATCAATGTCTGCATCATTTCAATCGGATTCTTAGACCGACTGCTCCTGCAGCCTTCCATAATGACTTCTATGCCTCGTTTTGCATGGCACTCATCACAGACAAAATGCCCCTCCTCACAGCTTGCATAGCTTTCAAATTTTCTATGACACATGCTGCACTCCATCTCTTTCGCATGCTCAAAATAAACCAGTGGTTTCCCACAGACCAGGCAGGCACCCTCACCTCTTGTCATATGTACCTTCTCCTTTCCAATACTAATTCTATTTCAAATTCAAATTCTAATTACTATAGTATCATATTGAATATTTCTATACACTGATATCTTTCCTCCGATAATAGATAACCGCTGCCAGTACCCCGATCACTCCATACACAACTCCCAGCATCAAAAGCTTCTCATCTACCGCCACATCTGCCACGATATCAGATGCATTTGCATAAGCAAACGGAGTCACATATTTCAGACTTTCTGCCTTCTCGCTGATATTACGAATGATATTCAGGAAATACAGTACAGTTGCAAGCCCGATTCCTGCTCCCATTCCGCTTCCTCTGATAAATGCTGAGATTCCAAAGCACACACTCATAATCTCCAGCTGCATTACAAGAAATGCCAGATGCAGGATTACAAAAGCTTTCCCTTCCATATCTTCTCCGATTGCTGCAAAACTTGCAACTGATATTGCCACAATAATTCCATTCATAAGAAGAAGCTGCACTATGCAGGCAAGCCACTTCTCCACGACAATCTGAAGGCGGCTGACCGGATGTGTCAACAAAAATTCTGCCGTATGCTCTTTTTCTTCTTTGGAAAGTGCCATAATCCCGAGAAGTGCTGCATAGAACGCCCCTCCAAGTCCCAGGATATTTCCACATTCTACTGCATAGAACCCCATTACCTCTCCGAAATTC
>JALEKG010000081.1 GCA_022769185.1 Dorea sp.
GTATGGACTATGCTCGGTGCAATACTGGTATATTTTATGCAGGCAGGATTTGCAATGTGTGAAGCAGGCTTCACAAGAGCAAAAAATACTGGAAACATTTTAATGAAAAATATGATGGATTTTGTACTCGGAAGTTTATTCTTCTTTGTATTCGGATTTGCAATCATGCACGGAACCGATTTCCACGGAATCATCGGTATCAAAGGATTTTTTAATCCGACAGCACTTGCAGATGCAGACGGAATGTTCAACGGACTCCCAATAGGAGTATTCTTGATCTTCCATACCGTATTCTGCGCAACCAGTGCAACGATCGTATCCGGCTCCATGGCTGAGAGAACAAAATTTGCAGCTTATCTGGCATACAGCGCAGCCATCAGTATCTTCATCTATCCGGTATCCGGTCACTGGATCTGGGGCGGCGGATTCTTATCTCAATTAGGATTCCATGATTTCGCAGGATCTACAGCAGTTCATATGGTCGGTGGTGTCTGCGCACTGGTTGGTGCTAAGATTCTTGGACCTCGTATTGGGAAATATGACAAAAACGGAAAGGCAAGGGCGATTCCTGGACACAATCTTCCGATTGCTGCACTTGGTGTATTCATCTTATGGTTCTGCTGGTTTGGATTCAACTGTGGTTCTACAACGGCAGCAACAACCAGCCTTGGTCATATTGCTATGACAACCAATCTCGCTGCCGCTGCCGCAACTTTAGTTGCCATGATCGTAACGTGGGTACGTTATGGTAAACCTGATGTATCTATGACATTTAACGGCTCTCTTGCAGGTCTGGTTGCAATCACCGCAGGCTGTGATGTTGTAAATGAATGGGAAGCCATTACTATCGGCGCTCTTGCAGGTGCTCTCGTGGTATTCTCTGTAGAGTTCATTGACCAGAAAATCAAAATTGATGATCCTGTCGGTGCAATCAGTGTACATGGTGTCTGCGGTGCCTTCGGTACAATCCTTACAGGTATTTTCGGTGATGGATGTAATCTTGGGACACAAGTCATCGGAGTAGCAGCAACAATCGCATATGTACTTGTTATGGCATTTATCGTATTTACTGTCATTAATAAGACAATCGGACTTCGTGTAACAAGAGAAGAAGAGTTAGATGGTCTGGATGTTCATGAACATGGTTCTAGTGCTTACGCAGATTTTAACTTCCGTCTCTAATCACAAAACAGGATACATATAACCCCATTTGATTTTATTCCTTCATAATAAGAAAGAGACTGTTTCAATAATCAGCTGTAAATACAGCCAATTTTCGAACCAGTCTCTTTCTTACTTCTGATTATAATATCAGTTTTTCATTCAGCTCTCTGAGCACTTCTTCATCCATCTTCAACAATTTCCGATCATAAGTCAGGATTCCGTTTACTTCCTCTTCAATATCTGACAATTGAGTATACACGGTTGCTGAAAGCCCTTTCTTAATATTCGGAATAATCTCTTTCTCGATCAGACTGCGGTACCCTTGTGTCAGATCTTCTTTTTTTTCATATGTCCGATACCCATAGATCTTCTGATACATCCTGTGTCCCGGAATGCTTAACGAATATCCCCCAAACTCCGTCAAAGCACTCGCTCTTTTTTCCGGTTGGATCTTTAATGGGAAGAAATAGTCATGGATACTTCGGATATCACCGCCCCCCTGATCAAACCAGCCGCTTGCCTGATCGATCAGACGGTTTGCATCCTCTTCTCTTGCGGCCTTTATCACTGCCTGTGCATGAAACTGTCCCCACCCTTCATTGAATAGAACCCAGGTTACGATAGATGGATGATTATATAAACTTCGAATTGTCTGCCTCATTTCCCCCACAAACTGCTTCCTACCTTTTTCCTCCTTCCTTCCAAGCAGCCATAAAGTAGAATCCGGCATTTTAATATGGAAAAATTCCATTCCGGTTGCCAGATACGTCACATACCACAGCTTATAGCTTCTGCCGCCGTTTACCATATCCTGCCACACCAGCATGCCCAGACGGTCACAGTGATAATACCATCTTTGCGGTTCGATCTTTACATGTTTTCGCAGCATATTAAACCCAAGCTCTTTCATTGTCTGTATGTCATAGATCATGGCCTCATCACACGGCGGTGTATATAATCCCTCCGGCCAGTATCCCTGATCCAGCACTCCTTTTTGAAAATACGGCTGATGATTCAAATATATGCGGGGAATTCCTTTTTTATCGTTCTCTATACTGATACTCCGCATGGCTGCATAACTCTCCACGTAGTCTTCTTCCATCCGAATCTCTATCTGATACAGATATGGGTCTTCCGGACTCCAGCTATGCATATCTGGAATCGGAATTTCTATCACTTCCTGCGTCTGCCCTTTGACACAGACTGGCTTCAGGTCATCCGAATATACAGTCACCTCTGCTTCCGATTTTAATTCCGGTCTTGAAGTCTCTATTTTAATATGTAGACACTGCTCATCATATATCGGAGTATTGATCAGATTACAGATGTGATTCTTCGGAACCTCCTCCATCCACACCGTCTGCCAGATTCCACTCTGCGCTGCATAGAACATTCCTCCCTTTTCCAGCCTCTGTTTGCCACGACTGTAATAAGACTGATCTGATGCATCACGTACCCGCACGATTAGTTCCTCTTCTATTCCAGTCAAAGCTTCTGTGATATCCACCGAGAACGGAAGATATCCTCCGGAATGCCTCGTCATCCATTTTCCATTCATATAAACATCCGCATCCTGATCCACAGCCCCAAAATGCAGAATCCACTTTCTTCCCTTCCTGACTTTGATCTCTTCTGGAAGCCTACATCGGTACCACAGATATTCTTTTGGCTTTAATTGTCTCTCCACACCCGAAAGAGGTGCTTCCGGAGAAAATGGCACCAGAATCTTCCCATCATATTGAACCGGCCGTTTTTCTGTCTCTGTTATGGCATATTCCCACCAGCCATTTAAATTCACATAACTATTCCTTTTCATCAGCGGTCTGGGATATTCCTCCAGCACATGCTCCGGATCAATTTTATCCGCCCATTTTGTCTTTAGTTTTTTCAAAAGCACACCTCCTTCCCTTCTTATAAATTCAGCATGTGAATCTTCGGATCAATCACAGGATCCGTTGTACACACTGCAATTCTTGCACGGATCCATTTTTCATAATATTCTCTGAAATAATAATCTTGCGAATATTCCTGCGGCTTCTTTTTCAGTTCCGGATTACCCTCCGTATTCCAGGTAAATTCATACGTCCGCATATCCAATGCCATCCCCTGGCGCGTCGCTTTCATAAAACTTTCCTTCAGAACCCAAAAACGATAAAACATCTCTGCCCGTTCTTCTTCGCTCTTCTGATCCAAAATACATTGATATTCCCTTTCACAGAAATAGCGGCGGGCAACAGAAAGTCTCGCTTCCTTAATCTCCTCTACATCACACCCCACCTGCACATTCAGCTGATCACTATAAGCACACAGAGCATAATCCCCTGAATGAGACAGATTATAAATTGTGTCACTAGGAAGTTTTTCCTGTTCCTGCACCTGGTTCCACAACGTCCACGCTCCTATACTTCGTGCTTGATCCGTCTTCACCTTAAGACGGTCCGCCTTTTCCTTACGCCATGCAGGAACATTTTCATAATATTTCAGATATGTTTCTTCTATTAATAATGGTGTAATATCTGCTATCCAGACTCTTACCATATCGCACGCCCTCTCTGAAAATTTCCAGTAATAAGTGTTGACATCCAAATGTTGATGCGTTAGTATATCATTAGTCTTTCACTTTAGGCCTTTAAAGCCTTGAAGCGTCATATTTTTTCAAATATTGAATAAACACTTGTTTTTTATACAGTAAATCTATTATTATTATACATATATTCAGGGAGGATTACCAGTTATGATTATTGTATTAAAACCACGTACCACGCAGGACGACATTACACGTGTGGAAAATTTGATTAAAAGAAGAGGGCTCGATACCCATATCGTACAAGGCCAGGAGATGACCATCATTGGATGTATCGGAGATACTTCTAAGATTGACCCAAAACTGTTCGAAGTTGATCATTCCGTAGATAAGGTCATGCATGTTCAGGAGCCTTACAAGCTGGCGAATCGTGCATTTCATCCAGAAGATTCTATCGTCGATGTCTCCGGAGTAAAAGTAGGCGGCGACCACCTGGCGCTGATCGCAGGCCCATGCTCCGTAGAATCAATAGACCAGGTTATGGAAATTGCCAAAGCAGCAAAAGCCTCCGGAGCCAACCTGTTAAGAGGCGGTGCTTTCAAACCAAGAACAAGCCCTTACTCTTTCCAGGGTCTTGGTCTGGAAGGTCTGGATATCTTATGTGAAGTAAAAAAAGAAGTCGGACTTCCGATCGTTACTGAACTGATGTCATCGAAATATCTGGATGTTTTTAATGAAAAAGTTGATCTGATCCAGATTGGAGCACGCAATATGCAGAATTTCGATCTGTTAAAGGAATTAGGAAAGCTTGATCGTCCAATCCTTTTAAAACGCGGATTAAACGCGACCTACGAGGAATGGATCATGTCCGCAGAATATATCATGGCTTCCGGCAACGAGAACGTCATCCTCTGCGAGCGTGGTATCCGTACATTTGAAACTTATACCAGAAACACTCTGGATCTTCAGAGCATCCCGGTGCTTAAGAGACTGACTCACCTTCCAGTCATTGTAGACCCAAGCCATGCCGGCGGAAAATGGTGGCTGGTAGACTCCATGGCTAAGGCTTCTGTTGCTGCGGGAGCAGACGGACTGATGGTGGAAGTCCACAATAACCCGGAATGCGCATTATGTGACGGCGCACAGTCTTTGAAACCGGAAAAATATAATGAATTAATCAAAGACGTGGCTCAGATTGCGGCAGTAGTCGGAAAATCCATATAGAAAGCAGGCATAATTTATGAAACTGACAGTGAATCTGGGAAAAGACAGCTACCCCATTTATATCGAAAACAACATATTATCTCAGGCTGTTACTTACATTTCACAGGTATTTACAGGGAAGAAAATCATGATTGTCTCTGATGATCAGGTATATCCATTATATGGCGAACGCCTGTCATCGAATCTGGCTTCCGCTTATGAGTGCCATCATCTGGTTCTCCCACATGGCGAATCCACAAAGGCATTCCAGTCACTTCCGATCATATATACTGCACTTTTAGATGCCAGACTTTCCAGGAGCGATCTGGTCATCGCACTCGGAGGTGGTGTGATCGGAGATCTTGCCGGCTTTGCCGCAGCATCCTATCTGCGTGGAGTGAAATTAGTACAGATTCCAACTTCACTCCTTGCACAGGTTGATTCCTCCGTCGGAGGAAAAGTCGCAGTAGATCTTCCGCAGGGCAAGAATCTGGTAGGGGCCTTCTATCAGCCGTCCCTGGTATTGATCGACCCTCTTGTTCTTGATACATTGGACAAGCGATTCATTAGCGATGGCATGGGCGAAGTCATCAAATACGGCTGTATTTGGGACGCAGAATTGTTCCAGACACTGGCATCCCACAGCTCTTTCGAAGATTTGAAAGAAGAACTGCCATCCATCATCTATCGATGCGTAGATATCAAACGCATTGTTGTGGAACACGATCAGTTCGACACCGGCGAACGGATGCTTTTAAACTTTGGGCACACCCTTGCTCACACCATAGAACAACACTTCAATTACCAGAGAGAAAGCCACGGCGAAGCAGTATCCATCGGTATGTATCAGATTACAAAACTTGCTGAAGAACAGGGACTGACCGCTTCCGGAACCGCTGAAAAGATTCTGGACATCTTACGGACCTATGGACTTCCATACGAATGCGGACTCCCGCTCGGAACACTCACTGAAACCATCTCACTGGACAAGAAAAATTTAAACAATCACTTAAATATCGTACTGCTGCACAACATCGGAGACAGCTACATCAAACCAACTAACATTCAATTTTTTGCAGACAGCGAAAGAATTGTATAGTAGTGAGATATAAAAAGGGACGGAGGATTTTAAAAAATCCCCCGTCCCTTTTTTATATTTTACAGTTCAAAATTTGTTAACAATTCGTTCGTATTTTCATCACGGTTTTATCACAATTATTTTCTATACTATAATTGTTCGAAAGAACAACACTTTAAATCTTTTTCATAACTTTTTCCTCAGGGCTGCACTCCTCCCAAGCATGCAGTCCTTTTTATTTGTCTTTTTTAAGGTGCCGCAATTCCTGCAGCACCTTTTACATATTACTCTTTTATTCAAGATCTTCGCATGCTCTGCGTTCGATATCCAGACCTTTCTTATATCTTTCCATAAATGCTTCGTATCCTGCTACGCCTTCCGGATCCGGATCGATTCTGCTTCCAGCATCTGCGCCAAATACCTTCTGATTCAGATAGTCTCCCAGTGATTCGCCTTCTTCTCTCTGAACCATATATGCCGCCAGGATTGCCATACCCCATGGGCCGCCTTCCCCTGCAGTTTCCATGACTACTACCGGTGTATTGATTGCATCTGCCAGAACCTTCTGTCCCACGCCTTTTGTCTTGAACAGACCGCCATGTCCCAGAACAGTATCAATCTCAACGCCTTCTTCTTTGGTCAGGATGTCCATTCCCACTTTGATAACGCCAAGTGAAGTGTACAGATGGGAACGCATAAAGTTTGCAAGATTGAACTTCGTTTCCGGTGTTCTTACTACCATTGGTCTTCCCTTTTCTACACCTGTAATCGGCTCTCCTGCATAATTGCCGTAGGACAGGATGCCGCCACAGTCAGCGTCACCTTCCAGTGCCTTATTATACAGGGTTCCGTACATCTGATCCATATCCACATCCGCACCAATGCTGTCTGCGAATTCTTTAAACAAACCAACCCATGCATTCAGGTCAGTGGTTCCATTGTTGGAATGAACCATGGCAACCAGACTTCCATCTGGTGTTGTAACCATATCGATCTCTGTATGAAGTTTTTTCAGTGGCTTTTCCAGCACGACCATAGAGAAGAATGATGTTCCTGCGGAAATGTTGCTGGTACGCTGTGCAACACTGTTGGTCGCTGCCATACCAGTTCCTGCGTCACCTTCCGGAGCGCAGAGTGGAATTCCCGCTTCCAGATTACCGGACTCATCCAGAAGACGTGCTCCTCTTTCTGTCAATACACCTGCCGGCTCTCCTGCTACCATAACCTTCGGCAGAATATCTCTTAATTTCCATGGATAATTCTTATCTGCTACCAGAGCGTCAAACTTCTGAACCATCTTTTCGTCGTAATCTTTTGTAGCCATGTCGATTGGGAACATACCGGAAGCATCTCCGACTCCCAGAACCTTCTCGCCTGTCATCTGCCAGTGCATATATCCGGCAAGCGTTGTCATATAAGCAATATCCTTTACATGATCTGCCCCGTCCAAAACCGCCTGATACAAATGTGCAATACTCCATCTCAGCGGAATATTATACTGGAACAAGTCGATCAGAACTTCTGCTGCTTTTCCTGTATTGCTGTTTCTCCATGTTGCAAATGGTGCCAGCATATTGTCATTTTTGTCAAATGCCATATATCCGTGCATCATAGCACTGAAACCAATCGCGCCAAGCTTCTTGATCGTAACCCCGTATTCCTTCTGTACATTCTGTGCAAGATCTCTGTAGCTGTCCTTCACTCCTGTCCAGATATCATCCAGATGATATGTCCAGATTCCATTCTCAAACCGGTTTTCCCAGTTGTGACTTCCTGATGCAATTGGATTATGATTCTCATCGATCAATACCGCTTTAATTCTTGTAGATCCAAGCTCAATCCCCAAAAATGCTTTTCCACTCTCGATCACTTCTTTTGCATTACTCATGCGCGTTTCCCTCCTTTTATCCATTTATTTCCCCGGCTGGCCGTAATAAGCACTTGCTCCATGCTTTCTATAATAATGCTTATCCTGCAGCTCCTGTGGTGCCGGCTGATTCTGTGGATTAATCATCTCACAGCGCGCTGCCATCTTCGCTACTTCTTCCAGGACCACCGCATTGTGTACTGCTTCATGTGCATCTTTTCCCCAGGTAAATGGACCATGGTTCTTGCACAGAACTGCCGGTGTTGCCACATAATCCAGTCCGCGCTTTTCAAATTCATCCGCGATCAGAATTCCGGTATTTTTCTCGTATGCTTCTTCAATCTCTTCTTTTGTAAGATTTCTTACGCAAGGAACCTCTCCGTACAGATAATCCGCGTGAGTCGTTCCATAGCACGGGATTCCTCTTCCTGCCTGTGCCCAGCTGGTTGCCCAGGAAGAATGTGTATGTACGATGCCTCCTATCTTCGGGAAGCGATTGTACAATACCACATGTGTTGCTGTGTCGGAAGAAGGATTGTAATCACCTTCCACCTTATTTCCTTCCAGATCCACAACCACCATATCTTCCGGTTTCAGCCTGTCGTATTCTACACCGCTTGGTTTAATAACAAACAGCCCTTTTTCACGATCAATCCCGCTTACGTTTCCCCAGGTAAATGTTACCAGCCCGTATTTCGGAAGAAGCATATTTGCCTCATATACTTCCTGTTTTAATTGCTCAAGCATCTTTCTTCCCTCTCTTTTTCTCTTTTTGAGATCCTCATTATTTCATATTCAGATAATTGCAACCGGTAAAATCAAATTCTATTTACGGAATGCCAGGCTGTTCCAGAGAAGCTCATTTTTGAACTGTCTGATCGTAGTATCTTTATCGATGTATACGGCTTCAATTCCCATTGCTGCTGCCCAGTCACCCATCTGCTCTGCAGTCAGGTCATAGGAGAATGCAGTATGATGAGCTCCGCCTGCCAGGATCCATGCCTCAGCGCCAGTCTGAAGGTTCGGCTGTGGAGTCCAGAATGCAGTTGCTACCGGAAGTTTTGGCATCGGCTTCTCTGTCTTCTTGCAGTCTACATCATTAATGATCAGACGGAATCTGTCACCAAGATCAATCAGAGATGTTGCAACCGCAGGACCTGTCTTTGCAGTAAATACAAGTCTTGCAGGATCTTCTCTGTCACCCATAGAAAGCGGCTGCTCTTTGATACTGATCTTACCGTCTGCAATGGATGGGCATACTTCCAGCATATGTGCCTGCAGGATGCCTTCCTTGCCCGGTACCAGATTATAGGTATAATCTTCCATGAAAGAAGTTCCCTTTGCATCTTTCATGCCCTGTGTCATGATCTTCATCACGCGTACCATTGCAGCAGTCTTCCAGTCACCTTCTGCTCCAAATCCATATCCTTTTTCCATCAGTCTCTGGATTGCAAGTCCCGGAAGCTGCTTTAATCCGCCAAGATCACCAAAGTGTGTTACAATCGCCTGATAGTTCTTCTCTTCCAGAAATCTTTCGAATCCGATCTCAATACCAGCCTGAACAGCTACATGCTCCCGGAATTCCTTCTCGTCTCTTCCTTCCAGAAGAATCTCATATTTATCATAATACTCTTCCACCAAAGTATCAATATCTGCCTGTGAAACAGCATTTACAGCTTCTACGATCTCATTCACCGGATACGCATCTACTTCCCATCCGAATTTGATCTGTGCCTCTACCTTGTCTCCCTCTGTTACAGCAACATTTCTCATGTTATCTGCAATACGCATTACACGCACATGACTGCTTTCAATCACACCTACTGCAGTACGCATCCAGGAGCCGATCTTCTTTTGAACATCCGCGTCATCCCAGTATCCCATAATGACCTTGCGCTCCATGCCAAGACGGCTGAAGATATGTCCATACTCTCTGTCTCCGTGAGCTGCCTGGTTCTCATTCATGAAGTCCATATCGATCGTATCATACGGAATCTCACGGTTAAACTGTGTATGCAGATGAAGCAGAGGTTTTCTGTATTCCTGAAGACCTAAGATCCAGGATTTTGCAGGAGAAAATGTATGCATCCATGTGATCACGCCTGCACAGTTTTCATCCATATTCGCCTCATTAAATGTCTTTCGGATCAGTTCATTTGTGATCAAGGTCGGTTTCCATACCACTTCATATGGAAGATTGCCGGATGCATTCAAAGCATCTACGATAATCTTGGAATGTTCTGCTACATGTGCCAGGCATTCATCCCCATATAAATCCTGTGATCCTGTACAAAACCAAAACTGATAATTCTTTGTTTTTAACATAATTTTCTCTCCTTTTCTCGATTCATAATACGTACATTAACTTTCTTGATGATTTCATTATATAAAAATGCTTCTTTTTCCTGCAATTTCATAACTCTGCCTCTTCCAGAAAAAAGTTACCTATTCCGACCCGCATTTCATTTTCTTGTGTTCGCAAATATGCTATAATCAAGGAAACCGATGAAAGGAGACCTCACCTTGACACTCTCAGAATTATGCAGACAGATCACCGCTTCGGACCGCGGCCTGCTGCCACAGGACCATAAACTCGGGCCACGTCTGGTATGCCCGGAATATTCCAAATCCGTACAGGAAGTAAAGACTTATCCGCTCCTTCATCAGGACCGGATCTTCGCATTATGCTGGAATATTGATTCTGCACAGAACCTGTATGCAACAATGTCACCTTCCCCGTCACCCTTCTGCTATCAGCTTCATTTTTCATCCGGAGAAAAGACACAGCTTCACACGCATGACTATATTGAACTTGCTTATGTCATAGAAGGAGAATTCCGCCAGAGAATTCTGGGAAAAGATATTGTATTTTCCAAGGGCGAGATCTGCCTGGTCGACAAGAACTGTCTCCATCAGGATTATCTGCTGGATCAGCCGGCAGTTATTCTGTTTCTCGGAATCGCCAACGATATGTTTACAGAAGTGATGGATGAAAATGTGACAACACAGAAGATCAGTTCCTTCCTCCAGTCCGCTCTTCTGAAGCAGAAAGATGTACAGCAATATCTGCACTTTCATCCGGGAACCGATGCCACGGAAGAACTGGAAGACTGCCTGTATCTGTTATTAAAAGAATTATGCGGCCATAACGTAGGCTCCCAGTACATCTGTAAGGGGCTTCTGCTCCGCATCTTCCGGATCATAAGCACGAAATATGATTTTTCCCTGTCCAAAGAGCAGAGAAAAACCATGAACTGGCTCATTTTTGAGGAAGTATCTGAATACATCCGGCGCAATTTTGCAGATGTTACAATTCAGCAGCTGGTTGACACCTTTCACTTTCAGGAGGATTATTTTAACCGCCTGATCAAAACTAAGACCGGACTTACCTATTCCGCTTATGTACAGAAAATACGCCTCGAAAAAGCGGAGCATCTGCTGACCAGATCCGATAAAAGCATCGACGAGATCGCAGACATCGTCGGCTATCATAATAAGGGGTATTTTTACAAGATATTTCAGGAGAAAAACGGGATGACACCGGCAAAATATCGCAGACAGAAACGATAAAAAGTGTTTATAGTTCAAAAAGAGCCAACTCTAAAGAGTCCGCCCTTGTATTTTACATATATTTTATCTGCTCTTTTGCCTGCTCCGAAACCGGATTGGTAAAGAACTGCTCTTTTTCTGTGATTTCCAGGATCCTTCCCTGATCCATGAACACCACATTGTCAGCAATTCTTTTTGCCTGTGCGAGATTATGTGTTACAATCACAATTGTATACTGTTCCTTCAATTCCATAAGCATTTCCTCTATTGCGATCGTATTCTTCATATCCAGAGCAGAACAAGGTTCGTCCAAAAGCAATACTTCCGGTTCAACGCAAAGAGTTCTTGCAATTGCAAGTCTCTGCTTTTGTCCTCCAGATAATTTTACAGCAGACATGTTCATCTGATTTTTGACCTCTTCATATAATCTGGCCTTTTTTAGACATTCTACACATTTTTCACACATCTGCTCTTTATTTAACTGATAATGATATTTCAGTACATATGTAAGATTCCGCTCGATACTGTAGGGGAATGCAATCGGCTGCTGAAATACAATTCCAATCCGTTTTCTCAACTGAGTCTTGGGAAACTTCATGACATTCTCTCCATCAAGTAATATCTGCCCTTTTATATATCCACCTTCTTCTTCCAGAATTCGATTTAATGATTTTAAAAATGTAGTTTTTCCACATCCAGATTGTCCAACAACGGCGATAATTTTCTTTTCCGGAATCACAAGATCAATTCCACGTAATATTTCTTTTTTCCCAAATCCAGCTCTCAATTCTTTTACTTCAATCATTTTTCATCTTTCCTATCTTTTCAGTGACCATTGTGCACCTTCTCTAAAATATGAAATCAGTTTACACAGTAACTGTATACATAAAAGAAATGCCATTAACACAAATGCTGTACCATATGCATATTCCAGCGAAAATCCATTACTTACAAGCATATACAAATGATATGGCAAAGACATAAATGGATCCGTTAACTTTTCCGGTACTTTTGCCTGCATTACAGCACCTGTATATAAAATCGGTGCAACTGCGCCCATACCATACGCCATTCCTAACGCTATCGTACTCAGAAGCTCCGGCAGACATGCCGGTAAAATCAATCTCCATAAAGCATACTCTTTTGATAAACCCAGGCTTTCTGAATTCCTCATATACTCAATTCCCTTTTCGTCAAAGATCTTTTTAGCCCGTATTGCTACAAACGGTACAATCATTGCGGCAACTGTTATTGCAGCGCAGATAAGACTTCTTGACATTCCAAACTGATAAATCAGTAACGTGTAACCTACCAGGCCAAAAAGAATCGATGGAATCCCTGAAAGACCAAATAAAGCTCCCTTTACAACATTATGAAATCTGCCACACGGTGAATAAAACGCCAGATAAGCTGCTACCCCGATTCCGATGATTCCACCAATTATAGCAGACAATGCTCCCAAGTATATAGATCCCATCAACGCCGGGAATATCCCCCCGTCTGTACCAATCGGCATTCCTGACGGATCATCTAGAAGAAAGGATAAACTAATAACATTTTTTCCCTTCCAGAAAACGAACAAGAACAGAAATAATGTCACGCCTATCGTCAGAAGACCAAGTAACAGACAAATCAGTCGAACAACGTATTTTCCCATATTATTCTTCATGTTTATCTGCCCTCCTCTTTAATAAATATCCACCCGCCATCACTACGGCCAAAATAACGAGCAATACTACATTGACCGCATACAACACAGATAAATGCATGCTTCCATACTCAATGCTTCCCATTTCTAATGCAGTCAATGCCGGAATCGTCTGCCCACGTCCTAGAAGAGAGGGATAAATCGGAGAATTTCCAATAACCATCATCACCGCCATCGTCTCGCCCAAACCACGTCCAAACGCCATCATAGCCGCTGCAATGATCCCAGGGCGAATTGCCGGAAGAATAATTTTCACACACAAAATTTCCTTGGAAAACCCAAGTGCAAGAGCCGACAATTCATACTGTCTTCTTGCCTGTCCAATTGATTCACTACATGTTGATACTACAAATGGAAGCAGCATAACACCAAGTACGATTCCCGCTGCCAAAACACACTGACCAGCTGCCATTCTAAAATGTGCCGCAAACCATTTCACAAGTACAGTTAATCCAATAAATCCGAAAATAACTGACGGAATTCCCGCCACAAGATCTATAAAAGACAGTAAAACCTTTGCGAGCTTATCCGCAACATAAAAGTTCAGAAAAAATGCACATCCTATTCCCAGAATCAGCGAAAATACGACCGCAAGAGCAGATGTATATAAGGTACCAGTGATGGCCGGCATAAGTCCATATTGCGGATTATTACTTACCGGACGCCATTCTGTCTCCAATCGGAACATTTCTATACCTAATTCGCGAAACGCAGGAATACTTTCACTAGCGATATGAATTAACATTACAGCCATTAATGCAACTGCAAGAGTCGAAGTTAAAATTGTAATTCCTTTTCCAACACAATCAACAATCTTTTTTTTCATATGTTCTCCCACACAGACGATCTGCCATTAGCAGATCGCCTTGCATACTTAGATATTGAAAACGGGAGTGTGTATCAGAGATATCACACTCCCGTTCTTATCATGCTATTTTACAGGAATAAATCCCATCTCTTCAACTGTTTTCTGTCCTTCTTCTCCAAGGATCACATCCAAAAATGCCTGTTCCTGTGCAGTAGGCTCTCCTGATGCAACCAGTAACAGAGGTCTCTGAATAATATATGAACCATCCAGGATATTCTCTACAGTTGGTTCTACACCATTAACCTTCAGAGGTACAACCTTGCCTTCATTCTGATTTACAACACCAAAGGAAGCATAACCAATTGCATATTTATTGTCAATGATATTCTGAACTAACTCTCCCATTGTGGATGCCTGAATTGCATCTGCCTTTACCTCTGTATCACCCATAATATTCTTCTGGAACACTTCATGTGCGCCTCCGTTGATATCACGGGTAATTACAACAACTTCTTCTTCCGGAAGAGATGGATCCAGATCTTTCCATGTTGCATATTCTCCAGAAAACAGTGCTACGATCTGCTCTGTGGAAAGATCATCCATTACACCCGTAATCGGGTTTTCCGGGTTGACTGCCAGTGTAAGTGCATCTACACCTACCTGATATTCTTTTTCATCTTCAATAGCCTCTTTCTCTTCGTCTTTTACGCTTCTTGCTACCATTCCGAAATCTGTTGTTCCATCAATCACCGCTTTTGTTCCCTGTCCTGAACCACCTGCAGAAACATAGATTGCAATATCTTCTTCCGGAAGAGATTCATCATACGCATTCCATGTTCCATATGTCTCGTTAAAGCTTGTTGCAATAGCTGTGATTACAGGTGCCAGAGTAGAAGAACCATTAAACAGGATCTGATTATCGGAAGAACTTGTCTCTTCTGTTGCTTCTTCTGTCGTTGTTTCCTCATTTCCTTCTGCACTGTCTTTCTCATTAGATCCACAGCCAACTGCCAGTGAAAATGTCATAGTGAACACCAGCATTAAAGATAAAATTTTCTTTTTCACAATAGTTGCCTCCCATAATTTAACAATATTTAAATCACATTGTTATACTAACATTTTGTTAAATATTTGTTAAATTTAAAATTTCTATAATTAACATGTATTTATTTATTGTATCTATATATCACCCCCGCAGGGTCGCGATCAGACGTTTTTCATTTCTTAAAAGATCCAGCCCTTCTTCCATGGAACGCACACAGATGTCTGCTTCTTCTGCCAGTTTCCCATACATTCCTTCCACATCCATCACCGCGACCGAAAGCCCAGCTACCCGAAGCATCTGTACATCGTTTCTTCCATTTCCCAGGCAGACGCAATTTTCACTTCCCAGCTCTTCCACGATCTTTTTCTTCGAGCCAGCGGCATCTGACGAAGGAAACGTATAGATTTCCACCGGAAGTCCCTCACAGGATTTCCGGGCATTCCCATGCGTATCAGCTGTCACAACATAGATCTGAAACTCTTTTGCCAGAATCTCCAGGCGCTCTTTTACACTTTGGGGAATCATGCCATCTACCGCAATCGTCCCATTATAATCCAGGACCAGGTATTCTAAATTCAGTTCTTTATATCCAGGGATCTCTACTTTCATCTTCGGCACCTCACTTCTTTTGAGCCTTATCTTACTATAATTTCCTGCACATAGCAAGGAGGGCAATGACGCATATTTTTTGCGCCATTGCCCCATTCGTATTGCCTCCAAAGGAGTTATTCATATTTTGTAAATATTCTGCACAACAGAAATGATTGTACATATGACAATATGGCAAATCCAAAAAATGTCCAGAGAATCGTTCCAATCACAAATGTCTTTGATGTAAATAGTGTAATGATCAACAGTCCGATTGCAACGCCCAGCATCATCAAAGTAGACGGAATATGCGCCACGCTTAAAAACAGCGCATTTTTCATCGAATTAAAAATCGTATTATCAAATCTGGCAATATACGGAAACAGATATAAAAAGGTCAAAAGCCATATTCCAAGAATCATTGCCAGTAACAGACGCATGACTGTATATGCGGTACCGCTGAATACAGCTACCAGCCGGAAATCTACAAACAACAGAACGCCTATTACTGCCATGATCAGCCAGCAGATTGTTGCCGGTTTAAAATTTCTTTTATATGCTTTCAGATATTCTTTTATAATTGCTGGATCTTCCCCTCGCACAAGCTTCATTGCCACCGTATATAATGCACTCAGTGCCGTCCCGATGGTAATCACCGGTATCGATGTAACAACAAATACGATATTGAGGAGCAGGATATCTCCGACTCTTCCCAAAAATCGCATTACCGGACTGTCAATTACGAAAAAATTCATTTCCATCCACTTCTTTCATTTTCTGATATGAGCCCCGTTCCCACGGTGTGGGATCTGCAGAGCAATTCTTGTATTCTATTTCCCAAGACGAATCACATTCCAGGATGCCTTACTCAGCATACTTGTCATGATTCCTCCATCCATCGTAGAGCGATCTACGGACTTCGGAACAACCCGCTGTTCTCCGGCACAGTTTACAAGCTTCAGATCTGGTTCTTCCATTACAATGTGTTCCAGGATCTTATAGCCTTCCATGCCACGGACATCCGTAGTAAGCTGGATATCTTCATCCAGTGTACGATTTACCGCAAAAATAGTGAGTTCTTCTTTTTCTTCATTATATACAGCTACACTTTCCACATCCGTTACATTTTCATGCTTGGACGTATCGTGTTTCGGAGTAGATACCATCGGTTGAAGGACTACACCTCTGCCGTATTTTGACGCATGCATAAATGGATAAAAGATCGTCTGCTTCCATGCAGCACCTCCGCCTGCTTCCGTCATGATCGGTGCAATCACATTTACAAGCTGTGCCAGACATGCAATCTTTACTCTGTCTGCATGTTTCAGAAGAGTGATCAGCATCAAGCCCACCAGTAATGCATCTTCAAATGTATAAATGTCTTCCAGCATCGGCGGTGCCACCTGCCATGGATGGTTCTCTGTAATGTCATCATCTGCAGCGTTAGAATGGAACCATACATTCCATTCATCAAAACTGATGTTAATATTCTTGCGGCCACGTTTCTTTGCCTTTACATAATCACAGGTTGCAATGACCGTGCGGATGAACTCATCCATATCATCAGAGCATGCCAGGAAATCCAGGCTGTCGTTGTCACGATTGCCGTAATACTGGTGCATGGACACATAATCCACATAATCATAAGTATATTCCAGAGTTGTAGCCTCCCATCTCGGGAATGTCGGCATGTCCAGCGCAGAACTTCCACAGGAAACCAACTCGATTGTCGGATCGATCAGCTTCATTGCCTTTGCAGTTTCCTCTGCCAGACGACCATATTCGTCCATTGTCTTGTGTCCCAGCTGCCATGGTCCATCCATCTCATTTCCGAGACACCACACCTTCACATTATGCGGATCTTTATATCCGTGGGCGATACGCATATCACTATACTTGGTTCCGCCTGGATGATTACAGTACTCCAGGAGATTACATGCGTCAGCAATTCCTCTCGTTCCCAGATTGACTGCCATCATCATCTCAGAATTTACTTTATTCGTCCATTTTGAAAATTCATTTAAACCTACTTCATTTTTTTCCAGGCTTCTCCACGCAAGTTCCAGACGTTTCGGGCGATTTCCCACCGGTCCCACGCTGTCTTCCCAGAAGAAATTGGATACAAAATTTCCACCTGGATAACGGATGATCGGTACATTCAATTCCTTGACCAGATCGATGACGTCCTTACGAAAGCCATCATCATCTGACAATGGATTGCCCGGCTGATATAATCCATCATATACCGCACGTCCCAAATGTTCAATAAAGGATCCATAGATTCTCTCATCTACCTGTGAGATCTGAAAATCTTTGTCAATAATCATCTTTGCTGTCTTACTCATGAGTTTCCTCCTTAAATATCTTTCTCATCCTCTATTTAATTTATTATTCTTTTACCGCACCTGCAGTCATACCTTCAATGAAATATTGCTGGAAACATACAAACAGTATGAAAATCGGTATGATAGAGAAGAATGAACCTACTACCAGCAGACTGTAATTGTCTCCATAAGGATTAATCAATGTATTCAGACCCAGCGTTAATGTATATTTATCCGCGGAACGGATAACGAGCAATGGCCACAGATAGTTATTCCATGCGTTCATACCGTTCAGGATTGCCATTGCCGCAAATGCCGGTTTCATGATCGGCACGATCAGTCTGAAGAAAATACCATACTCCGTAGCTCCGTCAATTCTTCCCGCTTCCAGAAGAGACTTTGGAAGCCCCAGCAGGTACTGGCGGAAGAAGAAGATTGTAGACGCATGTGCTACGAATGGAAGTACGATTGCCACATAGCTGTCCATCATTCCCCATGATGTCATTTGTTTGTAAAGTGGAAGCATAACAACTTCCAGGGGAATGGAGAGTATGATCAGAACAACCAGAAACAATGCATTTTTCCCTTTAAATTCATAAGCTGCAAATCCATATCCTACAAAAGCACTGACGAGCAGAGTAGCCACAACAGTAACCACTGTCAAAATAATACTGTTCATGAACCATCTCCAATATTCATGCTGTCCTGTAAAGAGCAGCTCATAGTTAGCAAGGCTCATACGATTCCAGTCAATTCCAAGGTTCAGTCCATATTGGAGCAGATCACCGCCCGGTTTAAAACTTGCAAGGAAGATGGTATATATAGGTATGATAATCAAAATTGCCAGAATTGTAAACAATACGATGAGCATTACGGTGGCAAGTCTGTTTTTATTTTTCTGACTCTTCATACTATCTCTCCTCCTTATCAAATGTTCCGGTAGCTTTCAGCTGGATCAGATTAACAATCATAACAATAACCAGCAGCACAAGACCAACCGCGCAGGCATAACCCATTGCACGTTTTTCAATTCCCTGACGATACAGGTAGCCAACAATGGTAAGTCCTATATTTTGCGGAGAGTTATTTCCTTTCCATAACATGTAACTTTCTGTAAACATAGAAAGACCTGCATAGATACTGATTGTAAGAACATATACGGTTGTCGGTCTTAAAAGCGGAAATGAGATTTTTATAAATTGCTGCCATTTACTCGCTCCGTCAATCGATGCCGCTTCATAAATATCTGTTGATATACTCTGCAGTCCTGCAAGGAAATACAGAATATTAACACCGGTCCATCTCCAGCATGCCAGAAGAAGCAGTGCAAAGTATCCTGTCCATTCGCCTTTCAGCCACTTAATCGGTCCGAAACCAAATATTCCAATCACTTGGTTTGCAAGAGATGTCTCCATTTCACCAAACATCAGACGGAAGATTGTACCTGCAACTACTACCGATGTCAATGCTGGAATGAAGTAAATGGATTTGAACAGGCCCGGCTTTTTCATCAGTTTACTGTTCAACAATGTTGCAAACAACATTGGAAACGGTATTAACAATATCAATGTACCTACCATGTACTTTGCACTATTGTATACCGCTTTTAAAAAGATCTTATCAGACAACAGTCTTTTATAATTGCCCAGACCAACCCATTCGTCTTTTAATACATCCTGAAAACTAAGCAAGATACCATTTCCAATAGGAAACACCCAGAAAAACACAACGGTTAAAACGAACGGCAGTACGAACACATAGGGAGCTATTTTCTGAGAATAAAATAATTTCTTCATACTTTCAGTCCTCTCGATAAAGAAAGGCTGCGGCGTTTACGCACGCAGCCTTATAACCTTCAGCTAATACACGAATTATTCGCCAAATTCATTCTTTAATGTATCCTGTGATTCTTCCAGAGCTTCTTTTATATCCATTCCATTTTCATAGATGTTATTCAAAGTTACTGTACAGAACTCATTATTGATAGATGGGAATTTTTCACTTGTCAAAGACTCAAGTGCATAGATACCATCCTGGATTTCCAATAATGTATCAAACGGATATGTATTGAAGAACTGTACAAACTGATTGTCAGGATTCTGTGTCAGTTCTGTATCTGTCCATACTTCTGTATTAACAGGGTCAAATCCCAATACATTCCATACTTCTTCGTTTGCTGCCTCAGATAACTTAATGTATGCAAATACTTCTGCTGCAAGGTCTGCATTCTCAGAAGATGCTACTACAGCTGTACCTGTTCCGCCGCCACCGATAGACTTAATTGCATCGCCTTCATTCCATACCGGAGGAGCTGCAATTGCAACTTTACCAGACAGGTCTGTCATATAGTTTGTAAATCTGGATGTCTGCCAGAATGGCATAATCTGTACTGCATAATCTCCATTATTGTAAGAAGGATAAGCTTCTTCATTATCCGGCTGTCCGCCTGGTACCGTCGCAAATGCACCTGTATCCTGCATTCCCTTGATGTACTCAAGAACTTCTACCATCTTGTCATTTGTAATATCGATGTTGCCATCTGCATCCAGATAATCTCCACCCTTCTGGGTCAACATTAAATTGATCATCCACTGTGCTGTAGTCTCTACACATGCGAAATATTTACCTGTAGCTTCATAATACTTCACACCTGCTGCTTTGAAGTCATCCCATGTCTTGATTGTAGTATAATCGATACCTGCTCCTTCCAGTGCTTCCGTATTGTAGAACGCAACAGTAGCTCCAACATGAGTCGGGAATCCGTAATATGCTCCATTTTTTCCGTAGATCTCAAGTCTGGACTCGATAACATTATCCTTGTAAGGTTCAATAGCATCTGTCAGATCCATCAGTCCGATTTCACCTGTCATAAATGCTGGGAACTTACCAAGTTCGATATCAACAACATCTGGTGCACCTTCGCCAGATTCCAATGCAAGAGATAATTTGTTGTGCATATCATCATATGCCATGTTGCTGAGTACCAGTTTTACTTTTTTGTCCGGATGCTCCTCATTCCACTTTTCAGCCATGTCCGTATAGAAATCCTGATGCATTTCAATGAATGTCCATACCTCTAACTCAGTTGCATCTCCTTCAACTTCCATTTCTCTGGTTCCTGCTGATTTGTCTCCGGAATCCTCGCTGGAATCTCCTTCGCTTCCTGCGCTACAGCCAAGCAGCATAGATGCTGTCATTGCGATGCACATAAGCACTGCCAATAGTCTCTTTTTCATAAAGTGTCCTCCTTTAAATATATTTATTTTCTTCACAAGACACTACGTCTTGCAAGATTCCTATAAATTACTACAGAAGCTCTTTCATCCACACAAGCATCTCGCCCGTTTTACGATTGCCCCAGCAGTGATATGGCACTGCTTTCAGTTCAACCTCTTTAAATTGAATGTCACGCGCTCCGTACAGTGCACCATCTTTCCATGGTGACTCCTCTATCCTTTTTCCTCGAAAGCTGATTGTTGTAACGCCTCCGAGAAGATCAGGTTCAAATTGCTCTTTTAATTCCTGCCCGGCATCTACAAAGATTGCTGGAAGATTTGCTCCATTATCGGTCTCCTCCAGACAATAAACCAATGGGCCTTTGACCAGTGCCACTTTTCCGGCATCCTCCCGAACCAAAGGATTTGCTCTTACAAATTGTGCCGGTACAACAAAATCGATGGATATGGTTGTTTCTTTCTCAATTCCTGTTACATATAAATAAGACTGTTTCACTTTCCAGTCTGCCTGATATAGACCATCTCTCCGAACCGTACATTCTCTGACATAATCTGGAATTCGAAGCGCCAGTGTCATATCTGTCTCAGGTGTCACACAGATTTCAATATGTCCGGTATTGGTAAGATCACTATCAACTTTGACCACTGCCTGCCCATGCTCCAGTTCGATCTCTGCGGTGTTGGATATGTACAAGTTCATATAAACCGTATCATCTTCAGTGAAATACATATACTGTCCCATCGATGCCAGTGTTCTTGCAATATTAGGTGGACAGCAAGCTACTCCAAACCAGGTCTGTCTGACTTCTTTCACATGTTCCTTAGAAGTTCTCTCCATACAATTGTCCGGCCACACTTCCAGTGGATTTACATAAAAGAAGCTCTTTCCATCCATCGCAATTCCTGAAAGAAGCGTATTATAAAGCGCCCGTTCTGCCACATCCATATAAGAAGCATCTTTCGTATTCTGTGCCATTCTTTTTGCAAACAATGCCAGGCCGATAGATGCACATGTTTCTGAATAATTACAGTTATTCGGCAGATCATAATCCGTGGTAAAACGTTCCAGCAACCCGGATGATCCAATGCTTCCGGTAATATACATTTGCCGTCTCGTCATATCATCCCACAACGTTTTACAAGCATCCATTAAAGTATCATCTTCATATTCATACGCGAGATCCGCCATTGCACAATACAGATATACAGCCCGGACCGCATGTCCTTCTGCTTTTGTCTGCTCCCTTAACGGACGATCCGACTGAGAGTATGTGGTATCATATCCTGCAAATTCCGGGAATATTTGCTGATATTCCAGACTTTTTTCCTCTTCCAGAAAATAATTATCCCCAACACCTCTCTGATCAACAAAATATTTGGCCAGATCCAGATATCTTCTTTCTCCTGTCGCATGATACAGACGCACCAGTGCCAGTTCAACCTCTGGATGTCCCGGATAACCATGGCACTTTCCTTCTTCCGGACCAAACACCTGACAGATCAGATCAGCAAACCTCTGAACTACTTTCAAAAACTTTGTTTTCCCCGTTGCCTCATAATAAGCAACAGCCGCCTCAATCATATGCCCTGCAGTATATAACTCATGTCCTTCTTTCAGATTCGTCCATCTCTTCTCCGGTGCCTTGATCGTAAAATAAGTATTCAGATATCCATCTTCACACTGAGCTCTGGCAATCAGATCAATCGTTTCATCAGCCAGCTTTTCCAGTTCAGCATCCGATGATATCGCAAGTGTATACGCCACCGCTTC
>JALEKG010000105.1 GCA_022769185.1 Dorea sp.
CCATCATGGCAACATTTTCTTTTGCGAACTGCATTGCCAGATCTTTCGAAATCAGATTATCACACTGCCTGCTGATGATTCCTTCTTCTGCCATCTGACGCATCAGCGAAAAAGCCGCCCTGCTCTCTTCTGACATCAGATTGTCTACATCTCCACCCATACTCCAGAAAACCGGAAGAAATGCATACACACTTTCCTCACTCTCCATCGTCGGCTGAATATATCCGTATACTCCATCTTTCGTCAGAACCTTCGCCGTCTCATAAAACTCTTCCCAGGTAGCCGGAACCTCGCATCCTGCTTCCTTAAGCATTTCTTTATTATAGAGAAGTCCCACACAATTCACCCCAAACGGCAGGCCATAGATCTCCTCTCCCTCAGTACAGGGCGCCAATGCTTCCGGCATGTATTCCTCAATCCCACCTATCCGACCTTTTAGATCCACAAAAGATTTACTTTCCTGAAAGAACCGGAAATCGGAAGAATCTACAAGTGCAAGATCCGGCATCGTTTCCTCATATATAGAAAGCGCCAGCTCTTTCTTAAAATCCGCATCCGGAATATAACGAGTTTCCACCACAATCTCATCCTGTGACTGATTAAATTCATCAATCAGCCGGGAAAGCGCCTGCTTCTGATAAGACATATCCCAATAATGCCAAAGTGTGATGATCTTCTTCTCCTCTACCTCCGGCTGCTGTTCCTTCTGACAGCCGGTCAGCCCGGAAAAAACCAAAATAATGATCATCACTACTGTCACTATAACAGATCCTGTCCTTTTTATTTTGTCCATGCTGCTCCCTCCCACGCGATCCGGCAATACGATTGTATGCTATGTTTTATTTTTATCATTGTATCATACTTTCTAGTATTTTTTCCTTTCTTATTGACACAATTTTCTGTGAATTTTACAATACAATTAAAATTTATAATTGTCATAGTATGAAACAAAAAAATCTGCTATGATAGAAGATATTATTTCTCTGGAGGTACACCTATGATCTCTATCATCGGATTATCGATAAAGTCATTAAAAAAAGAACCGTTTTCCGGTTCTCATCATGGAATGCGTTTTTACATGTCCGCTTCTGGTGACACTCTGCATGTCTGGGTCTATCCGGAGCCCTGGTGTTTTGAGCAGACCCCGGAGGATGAAAAAACGCAGAAAGAATTTGCTTTTGCTCAAGAAGGACTGGATGAAGCACTGGAATGGCTGAACCGGATGTTCGAAGAACGTCAGTCATTCTGGGAACAGAAAGAAAAGGATAAGATGAAAATTTTTCTTGAAAAATGATCATTCATCCCTAACGCATACAAAAAGATATTTCAGATATCTGCGTTCTTCCTGCGGATCAATCACATTTACAATACTTAAACTGTATATATCCGAGCATGGAATAAGCTTCTCGCTTTTTAGAAACGTTGTGATCTCCTGATATTTTTTCCGGATATCTCCATCGCTGTCACGGCCTACCGATACCACAGCTTTATAAGAAGGAAGTTCTATGATTCCTTCTCCCTCGGCACTCACATCTGCAAAGCTGAACACATTTTTATAAGAATACTCTCCTTCCAGGAATCTTTCGACATCCATGGATGCACCCATGGGAAATGCCTGGATTCCAGGCCTCTGACATCTGATCTGATGGCGTGTGACATCCTGAGAGATTTCTTCTGAAGAAGTAGCCGGAGAAGACACAACTGCTGTCTGCAAAAGATGCATTTTCTCTGGCATCACGGCTAACATCGGTCTTCCGATATCAGCAATCCGGATCTGATCCAGCAGTTTCCTGGTATTGGCAATCACGCCAATCCTGTGTTCCAACTCCGCTCTCTGCCTAAGAAGCGCCTGATACTGCTGATCTACAAAGTCATTAAACCGCACCTTTTCACCCGCTAACAGATAGGATTTGATATCTGCCACCGAGCATCCGAGGTCCCGGAATGTTTTGATAAAATAATAGGAACTGATCTGTGCATAACTATAGTAATGATATCCATTGTGTTCATCCTTTTTGGGCACCAGAATTCCCTGTTTCTGATAATAGCGCAGAGTTTCTCTGGTCGTCTGGCATATTTGGGCAAATTCACCTGCCAGGATACAATATTCTTCCTGCTTTTTCATAATGTTCACAATTCTCTTTCTACATATTCATTTTACTTGACCTGGTGGTTACCACCAGCTTTATTGTAACATAGTATGCACAAAAATAAAATGAATGAAGATGGAGGAATATCATGAATCGTTTAAAGAAAATATATTGTCGCGTATTTCAGCTTTGTTTCCGGGCAGTACTGCCGATCCTGCCTTATCGTGAACCGAAATTAATTGAGGGCTTCCAAGGTGTTCCTGAAGTTCTTCATTCTCATAAAATAGAGCGGATTCTTCTGGTTACCGATCCGGGCGTGTATACACTCGGCTTGACCAGCCCACTGGAAAAGGAATTAAAAGAATCTGGAATTACCTGCACTGTTTATAAAGATACCGTTGCTAACCCAACCTCTGCAAATGTCGAAGAAGCACGTATGCAGTATCTGGAACATGAATGTCAGGCACTGATCGCATTTGGCGGTGGTTCTTCTATGGACTGTGCAAAAGCCGTCGGTGCCCGTCTTGCACGTCCGAAGAAATCTCTTGCCAAAATGGAAAGACTTCTTCATGTTGCAAGAAAGCTTCCTCTCCTGATCGCCGTGCCTACTACTGCCGGAACCGGAAGCGAGACCACATTAGCAGCGGTAATTACCGACGCAGAGACTCACCATAAATATCCAATCAATGATTTTGCATTGATCCCTGCTTATGCAGTTATGGAACCAAATGTCACTTTCGGGCTTCCACCGCAGCTCACTGCTACCACCGGAATGGATGCTTTGACACATGCAGTAGAAGCTTATATCGGACGTTCCACCACGAAACAGACACGTGCAGCTGCCATTGAGGCAATTCAGCTGATCTTTGAAAATCTTCCGGAAGCTTATCAGAACGGAAAGAACAAAGAAGCACGTTCCAATATGCTGCATGCCTCCTATCTGGCAGGCATGGCATTTACCCAAAGCTATGTTGGCTATGTTCATGCTATCGCCCACAGTCTTGGCGGACGATACGGAATTGCACATGGGCTTGCCAATTCTGTGCTCCTTCCTCACGTATTGGAAGCATACGGCTCCTCAGCCCATAAAAAACTTGCAAAACTTGCACGCATCTGCAATATTTCTGATTCTGAAAACGATGCAGAAGCTGCAAATGCATTTATCGCTCATATCCGCAGTATGAATCAGTTCATGAATATTCCGGATACGCTTCCGGGAATTCTGAACGAAGATATTCCAATGCTCGCGAAATATGCTGATAAAGAAGCGAATCCTTTATACCCGGTTCCGGTTCTGTGGGATACAGACAAACTGGAACAGATGTACCATAAAGTTCAGGAGGTAACAAACTATGACCGAACAGGAAATTCAGACCATTCTGGAAAAGCAGCATAAATTCTTTGCAACCGGACAGACCATCCCGGTATCCTATCGTCAGGAAATGTTAAAAAAACTAAAAGAGTCTCTGACGAAACATGAACGAGAATTGAATACTGCCCTGAAAAAGGATCTTGGAAAAAGCCAGATGGAAAGCTATATGTGTGAAGTCGGACTTACATTGTCCGAGCTCACCTGGATGCAGAAGCATCTGAAAGGACTTACAAAAGAGAAACGAGTTCCGACTCCGCTGGCACAATTTGCTTCCAGAAGTTTTCGTTCTCCATCTCCTTATGGAACGGTACTGATCATGAGTCCATGGAACTACCCGGTCCTTCTGACAATGGATCCGCTGATTGATGCCATTGCTGCCGGAAATACCGTTGTTTTAAAGCCAAGTGCTTATGCACCTGCAACCAGCGCTGTCATGAAAAAGATCCTGGAAGAATGTTTCCCACAGGAATATGTTGCCGTGATCACCGGCGGACGTGCGGAGAATCAGGCGCTCTTACATCAGCGCTTTGATAAGATCTTCTTCACCGGCGGAAAGACTGTCGGAAAGGAAGTCCTGCGCTGTGCAGCAGAACACCTGACTCCGGTAACCCTTGAACTTGGCGGCAAAAGTCCCTGCATCGTAGATCATACCGCCAAACTGAATCTGGCCGCGAAACGAATCGTATTTGGAAAATATCTGAACTGCGGACAGACCTGTGTCGCCCCAGATTATATTCTGTGTGACAGACGGATCCGCGATGACTTGATCACCGCAATTGTTAAAGAGATTAAACTTCAATTCGTGGAACACCCCCTTGAGAATCCAGACTATGGAAAGATCATTAACCAGAAACATTTTGAACGGATTCTCGGACTGATCAACCACGAGAAACTGGTCTTCGGAGGAGAATCTGACCCTGAGACACTCCGCATCGCACCTACCGTAATGAAAGACATTACCTGGGAGGATGCCGTAATGGGCGAAGAAATCTTCGGTCCTCTGATGCCAATCCTGACATATGATACTTTGGACGAAGCAATCCAGGTAGTAGAATCCCATCCACACCCGCTGGCACTTTATTTCTTCAGTGAAGACAAAGCTTCTCAGAAAAAAGTTCTGGACAGCTGCCATTTCGGCGGAGGATGTATGAACGATACCATCATCCATCTGGCGACCAGTGCGATGCCGTTTGGCGGTGTCGGAGAAAGTGGTATGGGCGGATATCACGGGAAAGTTGGTTTCGAGACGTTCAGCCACACCAGAAGCATCGTAGATAAAAAGACCTGGATGGATCTTCCGATCCGTTATCAGAAATATAATAGTATCAAAGAAAAAATGCTGCGGATCTTCCTTCGGTAGGCTTCTTGCCTACCTTCTGGAAGATTCCGCAGCTTGCTTCCATCTGATCATTTGCTGATCTCACTGAAAAATCCTTTTCCGTCTCCTGTATATTTACTTTCCAGAGCCTGTGCGACTGTTGCAGCCATATCAGCAAAACCTTGTCGCGTATGCAGATTCACACCTGACCGGATTCGGCTGCCATAACACAGGCACGGCACATATTCTCTGGTATGGTCAGTTCCGGAAAA
>JALEKG010000115.1 GCA_022769185.1 Dorea sp.
ATTAAATCCTCTCGCTCTTTGCTCCTGTGCTTTTATTCTCCTGATATCAGCCTGATCAAATCCAATCATTTCAAGAAAAGTGTCTGTTTTTGAGAATCCTTCTCTGGCCGAAGCAATCTTAATCGCCGCATCTGCTGTCACAGCAACGCTTGGCATTGCTGGATTTTTAAAGTGAGCAACGATGTCTTTGTCATCATCTGATAATCCATCCGGAGTGGTTCCAAGTTCGATTGCAAGTGCCATCTGACTGATCTGGTACAGTGCATCCGCATTACCATTATTTAATTGCTGCGCCATCGCTACTAATGTTTGCGACTGAGCTAATATTGCATCACTCGATGTTGGGTTCGCATCGTTTATCACTCCAGTGTCAGTCACTGTAAGTCCGGTCGCCGCCGAAAACTGCGTTGCAAGCATGCGAAGCATCTGTATATGCGGTTCAATGTTTCCCTGATTGAGTTGTCCGTATACTGGATTCTGTCCAGTATCCGGGTTTGACGTGCTCAACAAAATTGATCCTACGTACTGCCGGAATTTCTGGTCAACCAGCGCATCATACTGCTCATCCGTGATACCAAGCAAATATTTCTGTGGACTCGTAGCAAACTCAAGTCCAATCGTTGCGTTTGCAACTGTCCTTACGTATCCTTGTATCAGTCTTCGTATTGGTTCCTTGAGCCTTGATTGTCCCATCGGTTTGTCATTCGTGGCATCCCATACCAGAGGAATCATGAGTGGCTTCTCAGCAAACAGTAATGTAAAAGAAATCGGGAGAACAATTGCAACATATATCCTTTAAATAGAAAATGAAAGAGTGAAACAAATGAAAATAGGAGCAAGAAAACCAAGTATTAAAAAATCACTGAAATCTTGTACAACAGGAAAAGCAAAACGTGCTGTTAAAAAAGCAGTGAATCCAGTATATGGAAAGAAAGGAACAGGGTTTGCGAAAAGTCCATCTAAATCTGTAAAAAATAGCATTTATAAAAAGACTACTGTTGGCGTAAAAGATCTTTTGAAATAAAACGTCACGAAATAATAAAACCGCCCCTGTATTAACAGGAACGGCTTTACATATACATCCGAAGATGCATACTTACTTGGCAGTAATATTGTATCATCTTCGGAAACAGCTTGCAAGAGAACGAAAGTTCGCTGGCTGTTATTTTTATACTTGAATTTAAGGAGGATGATATTATGGCAAGAAGAAAGAAATACCCAAAACTCCCAAATGGATACGGCTCAATTAAACGGCTTTCCGGGAAAAATAGAACGAACCCTTACGGAGTTTACCCTCCAACAAAAGAATTCGATTTAAACGGAACTCCAGTTCCGCAGAAAGCCATCTGTTACGTCGATGATTGGTATAAGGGATTTACGGTTCTTACCTGGTATAAGAATGGTGAATACTACGAAGGACGAGAGAAAGAATTATCATCGGATTCCGAAGAGCTGAAGAATCAGATCATTGGAATTCTTTCAAAATATAACCAGAGCCAGCGCGAAGTGGCTGATCAGAAGACTTTTACAGATATTTATGAAGATTATTATCTCTGGAAATTCAAGAAGCCTTTCGACCATACCGAAAAGAGAGCTGCAATGGAAACAAGTATGAGAGCCGCATACAAGAACTGCAAAGCGATCCACGGTCAATCCTTTAAATCTCTGACCACGAATGACTTGCAGGCCGTAGTTGATGATTGTCCGAGAAAGCATGCATCTCTCGAATTAATCGTGACACTTTTCCACCAGATGTACGCTTACGCAGGGGCAAATGATTTGGTGGATAAGGATTATTCCAGATACGTTAAAATCAATAAGCAAGATGACGATGAACACGGGGAGTCATTTACCGAAGAAGAACTGAAGAGATTATGGAAGAACAAGAACGATCCTATCTGTTCCATGCTCCTGATTATGTGTTATTCCGGGTTCAGAATCTCGGCATACCTTAATATGAAAACCGATCTGGACGAAAATTGTTTTCAAGGCGGAGTAAAGACTAAAGCTGGCAAAGACAGAATTGTTCCGATTCATTCTGCGATCCTTCCGCTGGTGGAACACAAAATCAAAACAACAGGTGGATATTTAACAGGAAGTACACAGGCTTTCCGGAAAGAAATGTATGACAAGCTCGATGAACTTGGAATCGAGAAGCATACACCGCATGATTGCCGCCACACATTTTCCATGTTGTGCGATAAGTATGGTGTAAATGAGAATGATAAAAAGACAATGCTTGGCCATGCGTTCCAAGATGTGACAAATAAGGTGTATCGTCATAGAAGCTTGGAAGAGCTTCGTAAGCAAATAGAGAAGATACAAGTTTGTCGCTAACGTGTCACTAACGGTTCATGTTTATTCGAATTTTTACACATTCATTTCATTCGTTTTAAATCCGTTGGAAATCCCATTTTTCAAGGCTTTCCGAGTGTTTTTCCTATTTTTCAATGGCTCCTATAAAATCCATCTTTTTTAAGAGTTTTTTAATAGTTCAGTTCCATCATACGCAGGCGAAACTAACTTTTAAATCAGGGAAAAGCTTCTAAGTATATACAGCCAGCCCGTCAGTGTAAATGCACTGAACAACGTCGTCAGCATTACAACACTGGAGCTTAACGTTCCCTCATGTCCCATATTTTTCGCCATGACAAACGAGCTTACTGTCGTAGCAGAACCTAGCATCACCAGAATTGCCACCAATTCCTCCTGACGGAATCCCATCCATACTGCAGCCGGCAGGAAAATACCTGTAAATCCAATCAATTTGATAAAAACTGCCACCACGGAAGGTTTCACCTTAGCAAATGCTTTCCGAATATCAAACGTTGCTCCCATTGCCATCAATCCCATCGGTGTAGCAACTCCGGCAACACTATTCACCGTTTTTTCCATAATATGCGGAATCGGAATCTTAAATGCAGACCAGAGAAGCCCTGCCACAATACCAATAATGATTGGATTTGTCACAATTCCCATTAACGTTTTTTTCAAAACTTTCCGATCCAGGCCATTCTGTCCGGGCTTAAATAAAGACAACACCAGAACCGCCATCACGTTGTATAAAGGAACACTTCCAATGATCATAAGCGGAGCCATCCCTGACGTTCCATAAATATTCTGAATAAATGCAATTCCAAGAAGCGCTGCACTGCTCCGGTAAGATGCCTGAACAAATTCTCCCTGGATTGACTTATCCTTCCATAAATATGAAATTGCAATAGAAATACCGATACTGACTAGAGTTACGCAAAAACAAAATAAGATAAATTTGATATCCCATACCTCGTCAAAGTCTACTGTTGCCAGATCACTGAATACAAGCACTGGTAAAGGAACACGGAATACAAATTTATTCATTTTTGACGCAAATGCATCATCTATCCATCCTATTTTCCGAAACAAAAGCCCCAGAAGCATCATCAAAAACACTGGGACCGTTGCATTCAGACTGAAAATCAAATTTTCCATTTCTTATCCTTCTTTCATAATTGTTATATACTTTCGAATCTCCGAATATGCCTTATACAATTCTTCGTAAGACAAACGACAGTTTGCAGGACTTGTCGATGGAAGGCCGATAGCTTCTATCCCTGTCTTTGGAAAACAATATTTCTTATATAATTGAAAAGCTTTTGTCCCAGTCGTAAAAACAGCCTGGATATCCGCTGTCTCCAAAATCACACTCATATCATTTGGCAACGGATTTCGAATACTGCTGTCATCTGCCCCCCTAATCTCACATCCGGCCAGCACATCCCACACTGCGATTCGGTTCCGAAGTGCAAATGCAATCTTATCCTCTTTCGTCTCAGGCAGTGGTTCATGGCATACATCCGATACGACTTTCCAAAAACGGTTGCGTGGATGCCCATAATAAAATCCAACTTCCCGGGATTTAGGCGACGGCATAGTTCCCAGCATCAAAATTCTCGAATGCTCGTCATAAATCGGGGCAAAATTATGTGTTACAAGTTCTGTCTCCATATCTTATCTATTCCTCCGATCAGATTCCATCCAAACTCATTTCTTTCCTATTATAACAGACTTCTGGAATTTGTGAATCCATAAACGATGATTGTAGAACTATTTACAGTATGGTATAATTTCAAAAAACGTACTGATCACAAAGATTCCATCTACGTGAAAAGGCGCACAGATTCAATTTGAGACAACAGGAAATATTCTGCCATTTTCTGGACCTGACGCCAAGTACGTCAGGCTTTTTTTCTGCCTATCTGGCATACTGAAAGTGACATTATAACAAACAAGGAGCTGCCAATGAATGAATCATTAAACAATACCACTTTAAAAACATTGATTGATAAGCTACATAAAGAACAGAATCTATCAAAAGACGAATGGGTCACCCTAATTACCGGACGTAATTCTGAACTTTCTGAATATCTTTTTTCTTTGGCAAGAAAAGAGCAACAGAAATATTACGGAACGGACATCTATGTCCGGGGATTGATCGAATTTACCAACTACTGCCGGAATGATTGTCTTTATTGCGGAATCCGAAAGAGCAACAAAGATCTCCACCGTTACCGGCTAAGTGAGGATACCATCCTTTCCTGCTGCCGGGAAGGCTACCGTCTGGGATTCCGTACCTTTGTTCTTCAAGGTGGAGAAGACGGATGGTTCACTGATAAAAAAATGATACACCTCATTCAGGAAATAAAAAAACATTACCCTGACTGTGCCTTAACACTTTCGATCGGAGAAAAATCCCACGAAAGCTATCAGGCCTTTTTTGACGCAGGTGCTGACAGGTATCTCCTCAGGCACGAAACTTATAACCACCAGCATTATAGTATGCTCCACCCTGAATCCTTAAGCGCCGCCCATCGCCAGCAATGCTTATGGGATCTGAAAGAAATTGGTTATCAGGTCGGGACCGGATTTATGGTCGGTTCTCCTTATCAGACCGCTGAGCATCTGGCAGAAGATATGCTGTTTATGAAAGAACTGAATCCACAGATGATAGGAATCGGTCCTTTCATCCCACACCATGCTACCCCATTTGCCAGTGAACCCGCCGGGACACTGGAACTTACATTGTTTATGCTTGGGCTCATCCGCTTAATGATACCAAAAGTCCTGCTGCCCGCTACCACAGCACTTGGAACAATTCATCCCAAAGGACGAGAACTCGGAATACTAGCAGGCGCCAATGTCATCATGCCAAATCTGTCCCCCACAGACGTACGCAAAGACTACCTGCTGTATGACAACAAAATCTGCACCGGTGATGAATCCGCCCAGTGCAGAAGATGCCTGGAAACCCGAATGAAATCCATCGGATATCAAGTCGTCACAGCAAGGGGCGATTCACTAAACTAAATTGTCCCTTTTTTACAGTTTTCATAAAGGAGCTGATCATTATGAGTTTAAATAATACGCCCTCTTCGGAGCGCATCCATATTGGTATTTTTGGCAGGCGTAATGCCGGGAAATCGAGCATTATTAATGCCTTGACCGGCCAGAGTCTTGCGATTGTCTCTGATGTTAAGGGCACTACAACAGATCCTGTTCTGAAGGCGATGGAGCTTTTGCCTCTTGGTCCGGTTGTTATGATTGACACGCCAGGTCTGGATGATGAAGGAGAACTTGGGAAGCTTCGAATCCAGAAGGCTTATCAGATTTTGAATAAGACGGACATTGCAGTTCTGGTTGTTGACGGAACTGCTGGAATGACGCAGGAAGATGCTGCTATTCTGGAGCGGATTAAGCAAAAAGAGATTCCTTATCTTGTAGTTCTGAATAAGGCGGATCTGGTCCCAGAACATGAAAAGCAGGTGACTGCCGGATCTGCCATGGCTACTTACCACATCCCGGAACAACGGATTCTGTGGGTCAGTGCAGCTGACCAGACAAATGTCTATGAATTGAAAGAACAGATTGCCGATCTTACTCCGCAGGAGGATTCTAAGCTGCGGATTGTAGGGGACCTGATTCATCCATCAGATTTTGTTGTTCTGGTTGTTCCAATCGACAAGGCCGCCCCGAAAGGCCGCCTGATCCTCCCTCAGCAGCAGACAATTCGTGATATTCTGGAATCAGATGCTACTGCAATTGTAGTAAAGGAACATGAGCTGAGAGACACTCTTCAGAGTCTTTCCAAAAAGCCATCTCTTGTCATTACCGACAGCCAGGTATTTGCCAAAGTATCTGCCGACACGCCAGGAGACATTCCTCTGACTTCGTTTTCGATTCTTTTTGCCAGATATAAAGGAAATCTCCGCACAGTTGTAACTGGAGCGCGTGCACTGGATACTCTGGAAGATGGTGATACAATTCTCATCTCCGAAGGCTGCACACACCACCGCCAGTGCGATGATATCGGAACAGTTAAACTTCCCCGCTGGATTCGTAATTACACTGGGAAGCAATTGAATTTTGAATTTTCCAGTGGAACAGAATTCCCTCTGGAATTAAAGCGATACAAAATGATTGTTCATTGTGGTGGCTGCACCTTGAACGAACGCGAGATGAAATATCGATTAAAATGTGCAGAAGACGCACACATTCCAATCACCAACTACGGAACAGCCATTGCTTATATGCAGGGAATCTTGGAAAGAAGTATTGAAATTTTCCCAACATTGGGATAAAAATAAGGAATCGCAAATGCGATTCCTTATTTTTTATCCCCGGCTTTTTGCTTCTTCTGCAGCTTTATCATATCCTATTTCAACCGCCTTATGTGTGACTTCTGCCAGCGACCCTTCTAGATGTTTCCGGCATTGTTCTTCATTAACCTTCAATGTATCAATACATTTTGTTCGAAACAATTCTGTGGCATGGATCAGAAGCTCCAGGCTTTCCAATAAACAGTCTGCAATCAACGGAAGGAATGCATTCAGTTCAAAATTACCACTTGCAGCTGCCATGGTGACTGCCTGATCATTTGCCATGACTTTGATTGCAACCTGTGTTACCATCTCTGGAATGACTGGATTTACCTTTCCCGGCATGATTGTACTTCCTGCCTGTACCTCCTGAAGTGTAATCTCTCCCAGCCCTCCTTTTGGTCCGGAGTTCATCCATCGGAGATCCCCGGCAATCTTCATCAGATTTACAGCCATTGCTTTTAACAACCCGGATACCTCTACGAACACATCATTGTTTTGGGTCAGATCAACTTCATATTCTGCCCTTGCAAGTCCGATTCCCGTCAGATCCCGCAGCTTTTCAATGACCCGGAAACGATATTGACGACTGGCATTATCCCCCAGTCCAATTGCTGTGCCTCCAAGGTTCACTTGTCTTAATCTTTCTTCTACTTTGTAAAAGCGCCAGCGGTCTCTTCCAATTGCCTGAGCATAAGCACCAAATTCCTCTCCTACTGTGATAGGCAGTGCATCCATCAATTCTGTCCGTCCCAGCTTTCTGATATTCTGATACTCCACTTCTTTTTTCTGAAAACTTTCCTGCAGTTTTCCTGCCTCTTCACTTAATCTGCGCACCAGCCGGATTGCAGCGATCCGAAGTGCAGTTGGATAAACGTCATTGGTAGACTGCCCTTTATTCACATCATCTAGCGGGTGAATCACTGTATAAGCATCCGATTCATACCCCAGAGAAACGAGTGCACATCCTGCCACCGTCTCACATACATTCATATTGGTCGATGTCCCGGCGCCTCCCTGTAATGGATGCACACGGAAATTCTCTCTGTATCTTTCTTTTTTTAATTCATCACAAGCGGCAATGATGGCATCCGACTTCCAGGAATCCATCATTTTCAGCTCCTTATACGTCTGTGCTGCAGCTTTTTTGATATCAAGCATTGCCTCAATCAAATGCATATTCGTCCCTGAAGCTCCCAATGCGAAGTTCATAAGTGCCTTTACAGTTTCCTTTCCATATAATCTTGAATCCTTCTTATTTTTATCCAGACATTGATCCATTTGATTCATCCCCCTAACCAAACAAATCCATAACTGTTACGTTATGGATTCGTTCTTGAAATTCACTTTTATACTTTGATCTGTCCAAGGATTTCCCCAATCGGTGCCGCAATTGTAAGTTCTGCACCTACTTCTCTGGCTGTAGCCCCTTTATTGATCACTACCAAATGCTTTCCTCTGAAATAATCAATGAAGCCAGCCGCCGGATATACAACCAGAGAGGTTCCACCAATGATCAAAGTATCCGCATTACTAATCGCACGAATGCTGTTCTGAATAATGTCAGAATCCAGCCCCTCTTCATACAAGACAACATCCGGTTTGATCAAACCTCCACAGGTACATCTTGGAATTCCTTCTGAATTTTTTACATACGCCGCATCATAGAATTTATGACATTTCTGACAATAATTCCGATGAATGCTTCCATGAAGCTCCTGTACATTCTTACTGCCGGCAGCCTGATGCAGTCCATCAATATTCTGAGTAATGACTGCGCTAAGCTTCCCTGATTTTTCCAGTTCTGCAAGCTTTAGATGTGCCGGATTCGGTTTTGCATCCAGAAACATCATCTTAGTTTTATAAAATTCATAAAACTCTTTGGTATTACGAACAAAAAAACTATGACTTACAATCTGCTCCGGAGTATACTTGTATTTCTGATGATATAATCCATCTGCACTTCGGAAATCCGGAATATTACTCTCCGTAGACACCCCTGCGCCTCCGAAAAATACAATATTACGGCTGTCATCAATAATCTCCTGTAATTTTGCCACTTCTGCTTCATACATATCACAAGACCTCCTATTCATGACGATCAAAATTCTCTTTTTCCAGCCAGCTGATCACTTCACTTAATGAATCAAACTCGGCAGTAATTCCTTCTTTCATTTCTTCCGGCACATATGCCACATCCGGAATATGAATTGCATACGCTCCGGATGCTTTCGCAGCTCCAAGTCCGGATGGACTGTCTTCCAGCACCAGACACTCCTGAATTGGAATCTGGATCTTTTCTGCTGCACACCAGAAAATATCTGGATATGGCTTACTTCTTTCTACCATATCCCCACAAACAATCGTCTGAAAATACTGAAAAATCCCAGCCTCTTTGAGACGCCATTCTGCGCGGTTTTTCTGTGTAGAAGTCGCAACTGCCATCTTTATTCCGGAATCCGACAGATATTCCAACAGACAGATCAACCCTTTCTTCACAGGAACCCCATTCTCTTTCATATATTGATCCAGACTTTTAATCTCTATCTGATGGCATTTTTCAAAATCAAACTCCTGCCCGTAACGCTCAGCAAACATTTTTTGTACGGATGCTGAATTATGCCCGCGAAACCGGTCAATAAATTCAATCGGGATCTCTATCCCCATCTCTTCTCCGGCTTTTTTCCACATCTTCGTTCCCAGACGTTCTGTATCAAGCATAAGACCATCCATGTCAAATATTACGCCTCTTACCATCTTTCTAAGACTCCTTTACTTTGCTGTATCCGGTAAAGAATTCTGTCAACGCATCCAGGGTCTTAACCAGAACCGGTAATTCTTTCTCATCCAGTTTATCCAATATGGCCTGTGTCATCTGATTATGATAATCTTCATGATGATGATAGGCTTTTACTCCTTTTTCTGTAAGCTTCACAAAAACAACTCGTCTGTCTTCTTCACTTCTGTGACGCTCTACATACTTTTTATTGACCAGACTGTTCATGGATGTAGTGAGGGACCCGACCGTAATCTTCAGTTTTTTTGCAATGGAAGACATATTTCTACCTTCTCCAAGCCCGATTGCTTCAATGACATGCATATCATTATTCGTCAGATCTTTAAATTCTTCCGTAATGATTGCCTTTTCTTCCAGCTCCCAGATCTCATTGATCAGGTTTACCAGTGTATTATTGATCATTCTGTATGCGTCATTCATTCTCATTGTCCTTCACTTTTTCATTCTTTACTACATCCACATTATACTATTTCCGGCATAAGAGAATCAATAACTTCTTTTACTGTTTCGATACGCTTTGCTTTATATGCATAAGCCCCACAAAAAAGGAGTGCCTCCTCTACTTCTCCTTTCGCGGCATGAATCAAAGCTTCTGTGATACAATAAGGAATCTCTGCAGGATTACATTTATGCAGACATTTGCGACATTTGACCGGCAAAATCCTCTCTCCAGACATCACTTTTTTCATGAACGAATTAATAATCGCTCTTCCTGGCATCCCTACTGGGCTTTTCACGATCACAATATCTTCTTTCTCTGCCTTCAGATAAGATTCTTTGTAACGAATATCCGCATCACACTCTTCGGTCGTCACAAATCTCGTTGCTACCTGAATGGCGTCTGCTCCAAGCGAAAATGCATGTGCCGCCTGCTCCCTATTTTCAATTCCACCGGCAACTGCTACCGGAATCTTTTTTCCATATTTATCCTCATATTCCCTGACAGTACTAAAAATTGCACGGATCTCATTATCGTATTTATTTAAACCTTCTTCACATTCACTGGTGCCTGCTGACGGATCTGCTCCGTATTCTTTAAGCTCCTCTTTTGAAAATCCAAGATGTCCGCCGGCAAGTGGCCCTTCAATCACCAGAAGATCTGGAATCCTCTTATATTTTTTATCCCAGTATTTCAAGATTACTTTTGCTGATTTCTCACTTGAAACGATCGGCGCAAGATTTACGCCAGAATCCATTGCGTACTTCGGAAGCTCTGTCGGCAGACCTGCTCCAGAAATAATCAGGTCTGCTCCAGCTGCAATCGCAGCCCTTACATACTTCTCATAATGCTGCATTGCTACCATGATATTAAATCCTATGATTCCTTTTGGTGCAATCTTTCTTGCCTTCTCATATTCTTTCTTTACTGCTCTTAGATTCGCCTCCAGAGTATTAGTATCAAAATCTGGTTCTTTATATCCAATCTGGGCGGCAGAGATGATTCCTATGCCGCCCTCTTTTGCAACGCTCCCCGCAAGATGACCCAGACTGATACCTACACCCATTCCGCCCTGGATCAAGGGAACTTTTGCCTCTATATCCCCAATTTTTAATGATTGTACCTTCATATCTTTCCTGTCCCTCCTACATCATCCGGAATCTCTGGTATCTGCGTTCCGTCAGTTCTGCCTGGGAAAGATTTTCATATGTTCTCAAGAATTCTTCGATTGCTTGCTCCAACGGAGTTGTTACCTGATGCATATTATCTGTCGTATAATCTTCCGGTTCTTCAAAAACTCTTTCTACAATCCCCTGCTGGTACAGATCTTCCGCCGTTAGCCGCATTACCTTCGCCGCTTCCTTGGCCTTGGAACTGTCCTTCCACAAGATACTTGCAAACCCTTCCGGTGACAAAATAGAATATATGGAGTTTTCCAACATCCATACTTCGTCTGCCGTCGCCATAGCAAGTGCTCCTCCGCTTCCTCCTTCGCCAATGATGACAGAAAGTACAGGAGTCTTAAGACCTGACATCTCATAAATATTCTTTGCAATCGCTTCTCCCTGTCCACGCTCTTCTGCTTCCAGTCCACAAAATGCTCCCGGTGTATCTACAAAACAAATGATCGGGCGATGGAATTTCTCTGCCTGCTTCATCAGACGAAGGGCCTTACGATACCCATCCGGGGATGGCATACCAAAATTCCGTTCAATATTTTCTTTCGTATTCGTTCCTTTTGCCTGTGCAATAACTGTGACTGGCTCACCATGAAATCTTGCAATTCCTCCGATAATTGCCTGATCATCCGCAAAATACCGGTCTCCATGAAATTCAATAAAGTCCGTAAACAGTCGTCCGATATAATCACTCCCCACCGGACGGTCTTTTCGCCGAGATAATTGTACCCTCTCCCAAGCGTCCATATGTTCTTCTCTTATCAGTGTAGCTTCCGTCACCTTTTGCTTCGGGATATTTGTAACAGTATCTTCCTTAAAAATCACCACATCCTGATTTTTCTCATGCATTCCCAGAATCTGTGATAATGTTTCCTTTAACATTGGACGTTCTATGATTGCATCAATAAATCCATGCTCCAGTAAAAATTCTGACCGTTGAAATCCTTTCGGAAGCTTCTGGCCAATCGTCTGCTCAATGACCCTTGGTCCCGCAAACCCGATCAGCGCTTTCGGCTCTGCCAGAATGATATCACCCAGCATCGCAAAACTTGCCGTTACTCCTCCAGTTGTAGGGTCAGTTAACACACTGATGTACAAAAGCCCTGCATCGCTGTGACGCTTTAATGCTGCAGCTGTCTTTGCCATCTGCATCAAAGAGGTAATCCCCTCCTGCATTCTGGCACCACCGGAACATGCAAACAAGATCACTGGTAATTTTTCTTCTGTCGCTCTTTCAACTGCTCTTGCAATCTTCTCTCCGACAGCCTCACCCATGCTTGCCATTAGAAAGCGGCCGTCGCAGACTCCCAGAACCACTTCTCTTCCGTTAATGCGTGCCTTTCCTGTTATAATAGCTTCATCCAGACCAGTCTTCTCTCGAAGTCCTTCCAGCTTTTCTTCATATCCCTTATAATTCAGAGGATTTCCCGTCTCCAGATTCTGATTCCACTCTTCAAAGGAATCCGGATCAGCCACCATCTCAATTCTCCGATAAGCATGAACCCGGAAATACCCTCCACATTTTGGACAGATATAATACCCTTTTTTTACATCATCTGCAATAATCGCACCTCCGCATTTATTACATTTGCGAAGAAGCCCTTCCGGGACTTCCGGCTTGCCAGAAAGCGAGATATAACTCTTTTTTCCACTTGAAAGCCTGGTCTTCTTAAACATATTATCTAGCTTCATAAACGGTCACCCTTTACAATCTCTCGATAAACTCAATATCAATATTTCCGTCAATATAATCCGGATGATTCAGTATGTCATACTGATAATCCACATTTGTATCAATTCCTTCAATGATTACCTCCCCCAACGCACTTCGCATCTTAAGGATTGCCTCATTACGATT
>JALEKG010000026.1 GCA_022769185.1 Dorea sp.
ATGAAAACGGGGGATATAGAGAAAAATGCTTGAATCCTACCCCGCAAGTGAGTCGGAAAGTCATGATATAAGACGAAAACGGGGTAATACAGAGAGAAATGAGTGTGTATGCCCCTCAGTCTAGCCAAGAAAGCCAGAAAAATAGATAGAATGGGGCAATTGTGTGTGGTTTATGCACGATTGCCCCATTCGCGTTCAGTATTAAATAAAAACTGGGTTTCTACAGGAATATTTACCAGATTACCGTATTAATCTGATTGATGCTGGGAAGGTTGAACATATCGAGAGTTTTCAAACTGATTTACAAATATTATTCAATATGTTAAAATGTAAAAATCAAAAGGAAGAACTACAGAAATATGTGAACGAGCATGCAGACTATTTTCAAGAGTTGGATGTTAATACGGCCCAGGCATATTCGGTATTTCTTCATTCGAAAAAGTTATTAAAGAAAATGTTGCCTGAAAATGAAAAGAAAGAAGGGAAGGTAAACATGTGTAAAGCGTTAGAAGATTTATATCAGGATGGAATTAATCAAGGAATCAGCCAAGGAATCAGTCAGGGAATCAGTCAGGGATTAGAACAGGGAAGATTACGCATCAATAGTCTAAATCAGAAGCTTGCCTCTCAAAATCGGATAGATGATATTATGAAATCAGCTGTAAGTTCGGAATATCAGGACAAATTATTAAAAGAGTTTGGATTATAAAAAATCAAAGTATTTTTTGGGAAGCTTTTGGTATCTCTTTAAAAAGTTACATTGGAGAATTAGGATGTGTGGCAGATACTATGTAGACTATGAGATGATTAACGAGATGGAGAAGCTTGTTGGATCTATAAACGAAAAGTTCAAACAGAAATTATCGGGAGATGTTTATCCTTCTCAGTACGCGGTTGTAATGACAGGAAGAGAAGTAGATATGGATACCAATTGCAGGAGATGAGGTGGGGATTTCCCCAGTATCAGAAGAAAGGCCTGCTGATGAACAGCAGAGTCTTTTCTTGAGTTTGCGCGCCATGGGCGCGCTCTAACGGGTGCAAGTCCCGAACACGCCCAGATAGTGGGAAGTGTATAGCCGAACAGCAAGGGTGTCCATCGTGAGGTGGAATCTGAAGGAAGCTGTAAGCAAATCTCTGGTCCGACGGACAGAAATCACATATAAGGCTAGGCTACGAGAGATAAGTTGGCTCACACATCAGTTTAAGGCAAAACCACATGCAAAATCAGTAGCGAAGTTTAAGAAGAGAATGAAAGAACTCACTTGCCGTAGTTGGGGTGTTAGCAACAGCTATAAAGTGGAGAAACTTAATCAGCTCACAAGAGGTTGGATAAACTACTTCAAGATAGGTAGTATGAAAACACTCTGCAAGGAGCTGGATATGCGTATCCGATACAGACTTCGTATGTGCATATGGAAACATTGGAAAACTCCGCAGAATCGGATAAAGAATCTGATGAAGCTCGGGGTTGGTAAAGACACAGCGTGGATTACAGCTTATACAGGCAACCGGATAGCATATGTTTGTCAACGAAGAGTTTTGAATTTCGCCATTAACAAAGAAAGACTAACCCGATTTGGATTAGTCTCGATGTTAGATTACTACGCCGAAAGGTGTGTTACTTGTTAAGTTGATTGAACCGCCGTGTACCGAACGGTACGCACGGTGGTGTGAGAGGTCGGGAAAATTTATTTGATTTTCCCTCCTACTCGATTATAAAGTGGGCCGCCTGATCAGGCGGCCCAATAATTTTGTGTAAAAATAATTTTACTTTTGATTAATTTAAAAATATTGATTTTTGAGTAGATGTCTAGTAGAATGAACCTAGTAATGCTAGGAGGAATAAAGATGTCAGAAATTACAAGGATAGCATTGGACGCCATGGGCGGAGACAACGCTCCCGGCGAGATGGTGAAGGGTGCGATCGATGCACTTGGCCGCGAAAAAGATATTAAAGTATATCTGATTGGAAAAGAAGATGTGGTAAATGCAGAACTTAGTCAATATACTTATGATAAAGAGCGGATCGGAGTCATTCATGCGACTGAAGTGATCGAAACCGCTGAACCTCCGGTTAATGCCATTCGTAAGAAAAAGGATTCGTCAATTGTAGTTGGAATGAAGATGGTGAAGGAAGGAAAGGCTGATGCATTTGTATCTGCCGGAAGTTCCGGAGCAATCCTTGTCGGAGGACAGGTGATTGTAGGCAGGATCAAGGGAGTTGAACGACCGCCGCTTGCGCCATTAATTCCGACGGAAAAAGGCGTAAGTCTTTTGATCGACTGTGGTGCCAATGTAGATGCAAGACCATCGCACCTGGTGCAGTTTGCCAAGATGGGCTCCATCTATATGGAACATGTTCTTGGAGTTCAGAATCCAAAAGTAGGAATTGTGAATATTGGAGCAGAAGAAGAAAAAGGAAACGCTCTGGTAAAAGAGACATTTCCGCTTTTAAAAGAAGAAAAAGGGATTAACTTTATCGGAAGTGTTGAGGCCAGAGAGATTCCGCACGGGCAGGCAGACGTTGTGGTCTGTGAAGCATTTGCCGGAAATATTATCTTGAAATTGTACGAAGGTGTTGGATCTGTATTGATCGGAAAAGTGAAAGAAGGACTCATGAGCAGCCTGCGCAGTAAGATTGGAGCACTATTGATCAAGCCTGCACTCAAGACAACACTGAAATCGTTTGATGCAACTGAATATGGCGGAGCGCCGCTTCTTGGGCTGAATGGTTTGGTTGTGAAGACGCACGGCAGTGCAAAAGCCAAAGAAGTATCCAATACACTGCTTCAGTGTGTCACATTTAAAAAACAGAAAATTAATGAAAAAATCAAAGAAAGCATTCAACCGGAATAAGTTTCCGTTGAATAAATACGAACTATTAGAAAAGGAGAACGGGTATGGAACTGGAAAAATTAAAAGAAATCATTGCAGATGTATTAAATGTGGATGCAGATGATATTACAGAGGACACAACATTTGTTGATGATCTGGGAGCTGATTCATTGGATATCTTTCAGATTATTATGGGAATAGAAGAGACTTTCGATATTGAGATCGATAATGACGATGCAGAAAAGATTGCTACAGTAGGAGATGCTGTTGAGCAGATTAAAAATGCAACAAACAACTAGGATGGATAGAAACGAGAAAGCCCGGTTGGGCTTTTTCGTTTTTCTTATACCGGAGTTACTTTAGATTTCAATTTCCAGATGGAGTGGGATATGGGAAAGGATTTAAAAGAATTAGAAAATAAAATAGGTTATAAATTTCATGATTTTCAATTGTTGAAAAAAGCAATGATACACAGCTCTTATGCAAATGAAATGCATTTAGCGAAGTATGAATGTAATGAACGTCTGGAATTTTTAGGAGACGCAGTTCTGGAATTGATTTCCAGTGAATTTCTGTTTAATGAAGATCACAAGATGCCGGAGGGAGAACTGACGAAAACTCGTGCAAGTATGGTATGTGAACCGGCACTGGCTTTTTGTGCACGTGATCTGGAGCTGGGAGAATATCTTCTTCTAGGGAAAGGTGAGGATGCGACCGGAGGACGTAAGCGGGAATCCATTACATCAGACGCAATGGAAGCTCTGATTGGAGCAATTTATCTCGACGGTGGTTTTGCTAGTGCAAAAGAGTTTATACATCGTTTTATTCTGAAAGATCTGGAGAATAAAAAGCTCTTTTATGATAGCAAGACTATCTTGCAGGAGATTGTTCAGGCTCATTTTAATGAAACAATCTCCTATCGAAAAATGGGGGAAGAAGGTCCGGATCATAATAAGTCTTTTCATGTGTCTGTTTATATCGGAGAGAAGGAATATGGTTTCGGAACCGGACGGACCAAAAAGGCGGCAGAGCAGGAAGCTGCGTATCAGAGTATCCTGAAACTGCGCCAAGAGAACATAAAGTAGGTGTAAAATGTATTTAAAAAGCATTGAAGTGCAGGGATTCAAATCATTTGCACATAAGATAAAATTTGACTTTCATACCGGAATTACCGGGATTGTCGGACCGAACGGAAGTGGAAAGAGTAATGTTGCAGATGCTGTTCGCTGGGTTCTGGGAGAACAACGTGTCAAACAGCTTCGTGGCGGAAGCATGCAGGACGTTATTTTTTCTGGAACAGAAAACCGCAAACCCTTGAGCTATGCGTCTGTTGCGATTACACTGGATAATTCCGATCATAAACTGCCAATTGAATTCGAAGAGGTTACTGTTTCAAGAAAATTATACCGTTCCGGAGAAAGTGAATACCTTATTAACGGGAGTCCATGCAGACTTAAGGATGTCAATGAACTTTTCTACGATACAGGTATTGGAAAAGAAGGATATTCGATTATCGGACAGGGACAGATTGATAAAATATTAAGTGGTAAACCGGAAGAACGACGAGAATTGTTCGATGAAGCGGCAGGAATCGTAAAGTTTAAACGGCGAAAAAGTATGTCGGTAAAGAAGCTCGAAGAAGAGCGGCAGAATCTGGTCCGGGTCAATGATATCCTGTCTGAACTGGAAAAACAGGTAGGGCCTTTGAAACGTCAGTCTGAAACGGCCAGAGAATATCTGAAGAAGAAGGATGAGTTAAAAACATATGATATTAACATGTTCCTTCTGGAGACAGAGCGGATTCAGGAACAGATTCGGGGAACCGAGGAAAAGCTGGAGATCACCCGGACTGAACTGGAGCGGGCGAACCAGCAGTATGATGAGATGAAGGCAGAATATGAGTCGATCGAGGAGCAGGTAGACGGGATCGATCATCTGATTGAAAAGTCGAAAAGTCAGTTAAGTGAAACTACGATTCTAAAGCAGCAATTGCAGAATCAGATCGCACTTTTAAAAGAGCAGATTCACAGCGCCAGAATGAATGATGAGCATTATGACCAGCGTGCCAGAACCATTGATTCAGAGATTCAGGTTCGTGAAGAACAGCTCGACAGCCTGACTGAAGAGCAGAAATCCATCCAGAAACAGATGGAAGAACATCTGCGCAGGGAAAACCAGGCAAAAGAGGCCTTGATTGAAGTACAGGCGAGAATTGCCGCCATTACAGATTCCGTGGATCAAAAGAAGAATGATATCATGGAAATCTTGAATAACAGAGCTTCTACCAAAGCCAAGATTCAGAAATATGATACCATGCTTGAGCAGATCCAGGTTCGGAAGGCCCAGATCAGCCGTCAGATCTTAGAAGCCGGAAGCACGGCAAGTATAGAAGAGGAAAAGCTGAAAGGATATCAACAGGAACTAAAAGAAATATCCGGACAGATTATTGAATTTACACAAAAGAGTTCCCAGTATGAGGCAAAGATCAAAGAACTGCAGGAGATCATCTCAAAGCAGACTGAGCAATTCCGGGTTGGACAGACTGCTTATCACAGGGAGCAGTCTCGTCTGGAATCTTTGAAAAACATTACGGAACGGTATGACGGTTATGGAAACAGTATCCGGAAAGTCATGGACAATAAAGATAGGGAAAAAGGACTTCTCGGAGTGGTTGCAGATATCATTAAGGTATCCAGGGATTATGAGATTGCGATTGAGACCGCTCTTGGAGGAAATATACAGAACATTGTCACTGCAGATGAAGATACAGCGAAACGGATGATCCAATTCTTGAAAAAGAACAAGTTCGGACGAGCAACTTTCCTTCCACTGACTTCTATCCGGGCGAATTCCGGGATCGGACGGTCCGAGGCGTTAAAAGAGCCTGGGGTTATTGGTACGGCAAACCAGCTGGTGCAGGTGGAGGAACAATATCGTATTCTGGCAGATTATCTCCTGGGACGAACTCTGGTAGTTGATCATATTGATCATGGGACAGCCATTGCAAGAAAATATCATCAGACCATCCGGATCGTTACACTGGAAGGAGAACTGATCAATCCGGGAGGATCCATGACCGGTGGAGCGTTTAAGAATACCAGTAATCTTTTAAGCAGACGACGGGAGATTGAGGAATTTGAAAAGACTGTCCGCAAGTTAAAGCAGGAAATGGATGAGATGGAGGCTTCCACCGATAAGCTCAGAAAAGAGCGTGCCGGATATTATGAGAAGATGGATGCGCTGGCAGGCGAGCTTCAGAAAGCCTATGTCATTCAGAATACTGCGAAGATGAATGCAGACCAGTCAGAGTCCAGAATCAAACACACCAGAGAACTTGAGAAAGATCTCAACGAAGAAAATTGTAAACTGGATGTTCAGATTACAGATATTATCGATAATCAGGAATCGATCAATGTAGAACTGGACACTTCTGAAACGCTGGAAAATGATCTGTCTGAGAAAATCAAAGAGGAACAGACGGTTCTTGACAGAGAGCATGAGGAAGAAAGCACGAAGATCAAAGCCGCAGAAGAGATTCACCTTGCATATGCGAGCTTTGAACAGAAGTATCATTTCGTAATCGAAAATATGACCCGAATCCGGGAAGAAAATGAAAAGTTCCGGGCAGAACTTACAGAATTGGAAAAGAGTAAAGGCGGAACTTCCAAAGAAATCGAGGAGAAGGAACACAAGATCCAGGATCTGAAACAGACGATTGAAAATTCGAAAGAGCTCTTTGAAGAGATTCAGCAGGAGATCGAAAAATCCAAAAAAGAGAGAGAAGCGCTCAATCTGAAACATAAATCATTTCTTCAGAAGCGGGAAGATCTGTCAAAACATATGGCAGATCTGGATAAAGAAGTATTCCGATTGGAAAGCCAGAGAGACGGATATGAAGAGGCTTCTGAGAAACAGATCAATTATATGTGGGAAGAATATGAGATTACTTATAATCATGCAAAAGAGATGCGGGATGTAAATCTTACAGATCTTTCCAGGATGAAAAAGCGGATTCAGGAAATTAAATCTGAGATCCGTTCTCTTGGAAATGTTAATGTAAATGCGATTGAGGAATACAAGCAGGTATCTGAAAGATATGAGTTCCTGAAGAATCAGCATGATGATCTGGTAGAAGCGGAAGCTACCCTTGTCCAGATTATCGATGAGCTGGATGAAGCAATGAGAAAACAGTTCAAAGAGCAGTTTGCTATGATCGCAGCTGAATTTGACGTCGTATTCAAAGAATTGTTTGGCGGCGGCAAAGGTACACTGGAACTGATGGAAGATGAGGATGTCCTGGAAGCAGGAATCCGGATCATAGCACAGCCGCCTGGAAAGAAACTTCAGAATATGATGCAGCTCTCCGGTGGAGAAAAAGCGCTGACTGCAATAGCATTATTATTTGCAATCCAGAATCAGAAACCATCTCCGTTCTGTCTCTTGGATGAGATCGAGGCGGCGCTGGACGACAATAATGTAGTCAGATTTGCACAGTATTTGCATAAACTTACGAAAAATACACAATTTATTGTCATTACACATAGGCGCGGAACAATGACAGCGGCTGACAGATTATACGGAATCACAATGCAGGAAAAAGGAGTATCCACTCTTGTATCTGTAAGTCTGCTGGAAAATGAATTGGATCAATAGGAGGATGGCATGGCAGAGGAACAAAAACAGAAAATGGGATTTTTTAAACGACTGGTATCCGGACTCAGCAAAACCAGGGACAATATCGTATCCGGTATGGACAGTATTTTTCACGGCTTTTCCAGGATTGATGATGATTTTTATGAAGAGCTGGAAGAAGTTCTGATCATGGGAGATCTTGGAGTACAGGCAACGGAGGATATTCTTGATGATTTGAGAGTCAAAGTAAAAGAACAGCACATCAAAGAACCGATACAATGTCGGGAAATCCTGATCGATAGTATTAAGGCCCAGATGGATGTCGGAGAAACGGCTTATGAATTTGAGCAGAAGACTTCCGTTGTCATGGTGATTGGTGTGAATGGAGTCGGTAAGACAACGACCATCGGAAAGCTTGCCGGAAAACTTCGCGCACAAGGCAAGAAAGTGGTACTTGCAGCTGCTGACACCTTCCGTGCCGCAGCAGGAGAACAGTTGAAAGAATGGGCGAATCGTGCCAATGCGGATCTGATCGGAGGTCAGGAAGGATCCGACCCAGCATCTGTTGTATATGATGCGGTTGCAGCTGCAAAGGCAAGGCATGCAGACGTTTTGCTGATTGATACAGCCGGACGTCTTCATAACAAAAAGAATTTAATGGATGAACTGAAAAAGATGAACCGCATTATTGACAGGGAATATCCGGGTGCATTCCGGGAAACATTAGTGGTACTGGATGCTACTACTGGTCAGAATGCGCTTCAGCAGGCAAAAGAATTTAATGAAGTGGCAGATATTACAGGTATCATCCTTACGAAAATGGATGGAACTGCCAAGGGAGGAATTGCGGTTGCCATTCAGGCGGAATTGGGAATTCCGGTAAAATATATTGGGGTAGGAGAAACCATTGAAGATCTGCAGAAATTTGATTCTGACACGTTTGTGAATGCATTATTTGAGATACATCCAGAGGAAGATTAAAGGAAAAGTATGAAGTAAAAGAGGAGAGAAATATGTTAACATTAGATAAATTTGAACAGGCCAGTGAGATTGTTAAAAAAGTTACGATTCCGACGAAGCTGGTTTATAGTGAATATTTAAGTCAGCAGACCGGAGGAAAGATTTATTTGAAACCTGAAAATATGCAGTATACCGGTGCTTATAAAGTGCGAGGTGCATATTACAAGATCAGCACAATGACAGAAGAGGAACGTGACCGCGGTCTTATCACTGCGTCAGCAGGGAATCATGCACAGGGAGTCGCTTATGCTGCTCAGAAATTTGGATGTAAAGCTACGATTGTTATGCCGACAGTCACTCCATTGATCAAAGTAAACCGTACGAAAAATTATGGAGCAGAAGTAATTCTTCACGGTGATGTTTATGACGATGCTTCTTCATATGCATTAAAACTGGCAGAAGAAAAAGGATATACGTTTGTTCATCCGTTTGATGATCTGGATATTGCGACTGGTCAGGGAAGTATTGCTATGGAGATCGTACAAGAACTTCCAACTGTAGATTACATATTGGTTCCGGTAGGCGGAGGCGGTCTGATTACCGGAGTCTCAACTCTGGCTAAGATGCTGAATCCGAAGATCAAAGTAGTAGGAGTAGAACCAGCAGCTGCAGCAAGTATGACAGCAGCACTGCAGGCAGGAGAACCTGTGACCCTGGAAAGTGCGAATACGATTGCAGACGGTACTGCTGTAAAACGGGTAGGTGAAAAAATCTTCCCGTATGCCAAGGAAAATATCGACCAGATACTTACAGTAGAAGATGATGAACTGATCGGAGCCTTTCTGGATCTGGTTGAGAATCATAAAATGGTTGTCGAAAATTCAGGATTACTTGCGGTTTCAGCTTTAAAACAGCTGGATTTGAAAGGAAAGAAAGCAGTTGCAATCTTAAGTGGCGGAAATATGGACGTGATTACCATGTCATCCATCGTACAGCACGGATTGATCCAAAGAGACCGGATTTTCTCAGTATCTGTACTTCTTCCGGATAAAGCCGGTGAGCTTGTACGTGTTGCAACTACCATTGCGAATGAAAACGGAAATGTAATCAAACTGGAGCACAATCAGTTTGTCAGCACAAATCGAAATGCTGCTGTGGAACTTCGAATCACAATGGAAGCATTTGGAACGGAGCATAAACATCAGATTCTGAATGCGTTGGAAGCGGAAGGATTCCGTCCAAGAGAAATCGGTGCAAAATTGTATTAGGAAACAGAAGAGAGATATGATATAATCATGAAATGAAAAGGACATTGCAAAGAAGCGAGATTCTGCAATGTCCTTTTTGCACAAATTGTTAATTATTTAATATTTATAATACTCGTAATAAAAGGCTTGACAGGGTGTGTATAATTGTATACAATCATACATATGATTTCATACTTTATCATATTAAATTAGAAAGCGAGCGATTGAAATGGAGAACAGAAAAGTCTACCTGGACGAACATTCGAATTTATTGCAGCTGGAAGAACATATGTATCCACTGGTTGATGTTGATACACCGAATGTCTTCCGTAATTTGTTTCATTATGATGAGATCCCGAAGATTGCATTTAATGATAGAATTGTACCCCATAATATGCCGGATGAGATCTGGATTACAGATACAACGTTTCGTGATGGACAGCAGTCACGTGCACCATATAGCACAGAACAGATTGTAAAAATCTATGAATATTTTCATCGGCTTGGCGGTCCGAACGGAAAGATCCGTCAGTGTGAGTTTTTCCTGTACAGTAAGAAAGACCGCGACGCTGTTTATAAATGTATGGAAAAAGATTATAAGTTTCCGGAAATTACCAGCTGGATCCGTGCAAGTAAGAAGGATTTTGAACTGGTAAAAGAGATTGGAATGAAAGAGACCGGAATTCTGGTAAGTTGCTCTGATTACCACATTTTTTATAAATTAAAGATGACAAGGCGTGAAGCAATGGAGCATTATCTGTCTATTATCCGTGAATGTCTGGAGACCGGGATCAGTCCAAGATGTCATCTGGAAGATATCACAAGATCTGACATCTACGGTTTCGTGATTCCTTTCTGTCTGGAACTGATGAAACTGATGGATGAATATAAGATTCCTGTCAAGGTACGTGTCTGTGATACGATGGGATACGGTGTCAATTATCCAGGTGCTGTAATTCCACGATCTATTCCAGGTATTATATATGGCCTGCGTGTTCACGCAGGTGTGCCGAGTGAATTGATTGAATTCCACGGACATAATGATTTTTATAAAGCAGTCAGCAATTCTTCCACGGCATGGCTGTATGGTGCCTGTGGAGTCAACTGTTCCTTATTTGGAATTGGAGAGCGTACCGGAAATACTCCGCTTGAAGCAATGGTATTTGAGTATGCACAGCTTCGAGGCACACTGGATGGAATGGATACAAGAGTCATCTCGGAACTTGCAGAATATTACGAGAAAGAGATCGGCTATCAGATTCCTTCCAGAACACCATTTGTCGGTAAGAACTTTAATGTGACAAGAGCAGGAATCCATGCAGACGGACTTCTGAAAAATGAAGAAATCTATAACATTTTTGATACAGGAAAATTCCTGAACCGTCCGCCGCTTGTAGCAGTATCAAATACTTCCGGACTGGCAGGAATTGCACACTGGATCAATACGTACTTCAAACTGCCGACAGAAAAACAGGTCGATAAGAATTGTGAACTTGTAAGTATGGTAAAAGACTGGGTCGATAAAGAATATGAGGGTGGTCGTGTTACGGTACTGACAGATGAAGAGCTTCTGACAGTAATTGATGAAGCCTGCAGCAAACTCGGCATCCGCCTGGTATCATAGAGGTGAAACGTATGGAAGAATATCATGATAATTCCTTAAGAGGAAAAGTTTTTCAACGCATACGGGAAGATATATTAAACGGTGTATATAAAGAACATGAAGAATTAAGAGAAGTGACCATCGGGGAAGAGCTTGGAGTCAGCAGGACTCCGGTCAGAGAAGCACTCAGACAGCTGGAATTGGAAGGACTGGTCAGCATTATCCCCAATAAAGGGGCATATGTGACTGGAATCACTATGAAAGATGTGAGAGATATCTATAAGATCCGCTCTCAGCTGGAAGGTCTGTGTGCAAGGTGGGCAACACAAAATATTACCGAAGAACAGATTGAAAATCTGGAAGAAATCATTTTATTGTCTGATTTTCATTTGCATAAAAAAGGTGAAGGGCAGACAGAACAGGTATCTGAGATGGATGGAAAATTTCATAAAATAATGTATGAGGCATCTCAAAGCCGCATTTTGGAACATTTGTTAAAGGATTTTCACAAATATGTACAAATGGCAAGAACGATGTCGATTGAAGCCCCCAATCGTGCAGAAAAATCCATTGAAGAACACAGAGAAATCTTAAATGCAATTAAGGCAAAAGATGCAGACCGCGCAGAGATGCTTGCAAATCAGCACATTCTGAATGTAATGGAGAATCTGCATCTGAACGAATCATAGAACCCGTTAACCAAGCGAAACCATAAAGATTCAAACAGGAGGAGAATGTAAAGATGGCAAAAATTAAGATGACAACCCCTATTGTAGAGATGGATGGAGACGAGATGACAAGAATTCTCTGGAAGATGATCAAAGAAAATCTTCTGGAACCATTCGTTGAACTGAATACAGAATACTATGATCTTGGACTGGAATATCGTAATGAGACGAATGACCAGGTTACGGTGGATGCCGCGAATGCAACGAAGAAATATAAAGTTGCCGTAAAATGTGCAACGATCACCCCAAATGCTGCACGTATGACAGAATATAATCTGAAAGAAATGTGGAAGAGTCCGAATGGTACCATCCGTGCAATCCTGGATGGAACGGTATTCCGCGCACCGATTGTTGTAAAGGGGATCGAGCCATGTGTGAAAAATTGGAAAAAACCAATCACAATCGCGAGACATGCATATGGTGATGTTTACAAAAATACAGAGATGAAGATTCCTGGACCAGGAAAAGTAGAACTGGTCTATACAGCAGAAGATGGATCAGAGACCAGAGAACTGGTACACAATTACGCAGGACCTGGAGTTGCACAGGGAATGCATAATTTATGTGGTTCCATCGAAAGCTTTGCAAGAAGCTGTTTTAACTATGCTCTGGATACCAGACAGGATCTGTGGTTTGCGACCAAAGACACCATTTCCAAAAAGTACGATCACACATTCAAAGATATCTTCCAGGAGATCTATGATGCAGAATATGCAGAAAAATTTGAAAAAGCAGGTATCGTATATTTCTATACACTGATCGATGACGCAGTTGCACGTGTAATGAAGTCAGAAGGAGGATACATCTGGGCATGTAAGAACTATGATGGAGATGTGATGAGTGATATGGTATCTTCTGCATTTGGTTCACTTGCAATGATGACTTCAGTACTGGTATCTCCGGACGGATATTACGAATATGAGGCAGCACATGGAACCGTACAGCGTCATTATTACAAACACCTGAAAGGAGAAGAGACCTCTACAAACTCTGTAGCAACCATCTTCGCATGGACAGGTGCATTGAGAAAACGTGGCGAATTGGATGAAAATCAGGAACTGATGGAATTCGCAGATAAACTTGAAAAAGCAACAATTGATACCATCGAAGAAGGAAAAATGACCAAAGACCTGGCATTGATCACAACACTGGAGAATCCAACTGTACTGAACAGTGAGGACTTCATCAAAGCCATCGCGGAGAAATTATAATAGTTTTCCAGTACAAAACACACCTATATTGCAACACGCAGCCTGCACCCACTTCGCTGAACTATGCATCAACTGCAACCAAAGCCGCTCACGAGAGCGTTCGCGGCTGGTTTCTGTAGATGCAGGATTTCAGCTCGTATTTGTGCAAATGGCTGCTCCGTTGCAATATAGGTGTGTTTCTGTCTATGAAAGCCGTAAATTCGAGTTTCAGACTTTATAGTGCGTTTGTATGGAATAATGTGCTGTTGGAACTGGGCACTACTTCCCGTTTGAAATATAGAAGATATATGTTATACTAGGTTCTGTGAAAGGAGACGGATCGTATGAAGAGTAATTGTGAATCTTGTGCTCATTATGAATATGATGAGGATTATGAATGTTATACTTGCCAGATGGATCTGGATGAGGATGAACTTTATCGGTTTGTAACGAATACGTATCAGGATTGTCCTTATTATAGTTATGGTGATGAATATACGATTGTGAGGCATCAGATGTAAAAGGTTGATTAATGAAGCGGGGTAACTGCACATGTTTTTGTGCCATTACCCCGCTCTTGGCTTATTCTGCCAGTTCTTCCCATTTTTCGTACAGTTCTTCTAATTCTTCGGCGATTGCCGCTTTCTCTTTTGCTAGCTCCTGGCATTTGACGGAATTGGTGAAGATTTCTTCCTGCATCATCAGTCCATCGATTTCTACATCTCGTTCTTCAAGAACTGTGATGCGCTCTTCCGTCTTTTTTAGCTCGTTTTTGCGTTTGCGTTCCCGTGCCTGGGCTTCTTTTTGTTCCTGCCAGCTGAGCTTGGATTCGCTGACAGAAGCTATGGAAGAGTTCCCGGAAGTAGCAGAGCCTGCGGAAGTAGCAGAGTTCCCTGAAGCTGCGCCTGCTGTTCCGGGTGCCGGTGCAGCAGAAACTGTGCCTGCATAGATTGCTGTTAATTCTTCCTTTTTCTCCAGATAATAATCGTAATTCCCGATATAATTTACAAATGTCTGATTGACCAGATCCATAATTCTGGTTGCGGTCTGATTGATGAAGTAACGGTCATGGGAAACATAGAGAACCGTACCGGTATAATCGTTCAGTGCTTTTTCAAGAATCTCCTTGGATGTGATATCCAGATGGTTCGTTGGTTCGTCGAGAATCAGGAAATTCGCTTCTGAGAGCATCAATTTTGCGAGTGATACACGACCGCGTTCTCCGCCGCTTAACGAACTGATCTGCTTAAATACATCGTCTCCGGTAAAGAGAAAGGCTGCGAGAACATTTCGAATCGCAGTATTTGTAAGATTCGGATAATCATCGGATATTTCATCGAAGATAGTTTTTTCCATATGAAGAACATGATGTTCCTGATCATAATATCCGATCTTTACATTCGTTCCAAGGGTGAAGGTACCATCATCTGCAGGAATTACCCGGTTCAGAATCTTAAGCAGTGTAGTTTTTCCGGTCCCGTTATCACCGATGATCGCAACGTGTTCCCCACGTTTAATCTCAAAACTGATATCAGAAAACAAACATTGATCCGGAAATGCTTTGCTTAAATGTTCTACGGTCAGTACGTCATTACCACTGACACACGATGGTTCCAGTTTCAGATGAATCTCTGTATTCACATCCATCGGTTTCTCAACCGGCTTCATTTTCTCCAGCATCTTTTCACGGCTCTCTGCACGTTTGATTGATTTTTCACGGTTGAAAGAGCGGAGCTTTTCTATAACAGCTTCCTGATGTTTGATTTCCTGCTGCTGATTCAAATATTCTTTTAAACGGGCTTCCCGGAGCTGCTTTTTCTTGGCAGCATAATCACTGTAATTACCCTGATAAGTCATTAGTTTTCCCTGTTCGATCTCCAGAACTTTGGTGACAACACGATTTAAAAAATAACGGTCGTGAGAAACGATCAATACAGCTCCTGGATAATTCAGAAGATAAGTTTCAAGCCATGCAATGGAATTCATATCCAGATGGTTCGTCGGCTCATCGAGAAGAAGAATATCCGGTTTTGTCAGCAGAAGTTTTCCTAGAGAAACACGGGTCTTCTGTCCGCCGGAAAGAGTATCCACTGGTTTTGTAAAATCATTTTCTCCAAAGCCAAGTCCCTTTAAGACACCGGTAATTTCACTTTCATAAGCATATCCATTCTCACGTTCAAAAGCGGCGGTCAGTCGATTGTAGGTATTGAGACGTGATTCCAGCTCTTCCCCTTCCAGAAACTTTAATTCCTGTTCAATTGCACGGATCTGCTGCTCCATGGCAATTACTTCGGCTTTGGCAAGCTTTACTTCCTCATAGATCGTATTGCCGCTTTGCATCTGCTGATGCTGGGCAAGATAACCAAGCGTTTTTCCTTTTGTTAAAATTACATTTCCACCATCTGACGGAAGTTCGCCGACAATCATTTTTAGAAGAGTAGACTTTCCGGCACCATTCGGACCGACAAGTGCAGCTTTTTCGTGATCCTCTATATGAAATGATCCATCGGCAACAATCACATTCTCACCGAAGGATTTACTGATTCCGTGACAAGCTAATATCATGGTCTTTCCTCCTTTGCATTCTTTTTCATTATAACGGATATAGACCAAAATACAACTATTGTTTGACAAGAAAGTGGTGATTTTATATAATAAATTTATATTATAACAGGAAGGTGAAGACATTGGAAAGCAGAGAGATATCGCAGGCAGTGATTCGGCGTTTACCGAGATATTACCGTTATTTAGGAGAATTATTGGAAAATGGAGTAGAACGAATCTCTTCAAATGATCTTAGTAAGCGAATGAAAGTAACTGCTTCACAGATTCGTCAGGATCTTAATAATTTTGGAGGATTTGGTCAGCAGGGATATGGATATAACGTAAAATATTTGTACACTGAGATTGGAAAGATTCTGGGATTGGAAGAAGACCATAACATTATTATTATTGGTGCCGGTAACCTGGGACAGGCACTTGCCAATTATGCCGCATTTGAAAAAAGAGGATTTATTTTAAAGGGAATCTTTGATGTGAATCCGAAGCTGGAAGGAGTGGCGATCCGGGGTGTACCGATCCGTATGATGGATGATCTGAAACCTTTTGTACAGAGCAATAATGTTGATATTGCTGTTTTGACGATTCCAAAAGAAAAGGCAATTGAGGTTGCTAATGTGCTGGTTGATAACGGGGTTCGCGCAATCTGGAATTTTGCTCATACCGATTTGAATCTCCCGGAACATATCATTGTAGAAAACGTGCATTTGTCTGAAAGCCTGATGCAGTTATCTTACAATATCAGCCGATATAATGAAGATCATAAAAAATAAGGAATCATTGACGTGTAAAGGCAGGCGTGTGCAGACATGCTTGTCTTTACACGTTCTTTTATCATGGAGGTGATACCATGCGGTATCTGGTGAATGGCAGTCAGATGAAGTCCGCAGATCAATATACCATCAGTCAGATGGGAATTCCTTCTCTTACCTTGATGGAGAGGGCCGCAGAAAAGTGTATAGAAGTTATGGAAGAAAAAGGACTGGATCTATCCAGTCCATGTATTGTGTGTGGATCCGGGAATAATGGCGGAGATGGTTTCGCAATTGCAAGAATCCTGACACAAAAGGGATATCATGTTACCACATGCTTTGTGGGAAATGAAGCACACTGCACGGTTGAGACAACCGAGCAGATCAGAAGATTGAAAGAGACAGGTGCAAAGATCACCTGTGGCTATAAAGAGGCTGATTATAGTATTTTAGTTGATGCTATATTTGGAGTTGGATTAAGCAGAGAGATTACTGGAAATTATCGTCACATAATCGAGCAGATGAATCGGTCTGGCGGGGTAAAGTTTGCAGTTGACATGCCTTCCGGGATTCATTCCGGAGAGGGGACTGTTCTAGGGATTGCTTTCAGGGCAGATTATACCGTTACATTTCAGCTGGAAAAAATTGGTCTAAAGCTGTATCCCGGAAAAGAATATGCAGGCTGTGTAATCCCGGCAGATATCGGTATTCATACAGATCTGATAGAATTGGACACTCAAGTCGCATATACTTATGATAAAGAGGAATACTGTAGTATATTACCGGCCAGAACAGCGGATTCTCATAAGGGAACATACGGAAAGCTTCTGGTAATTGCAGGGAGCAAAGGGATGTCAGGTGCCGCATATCTGAATGCGAAAGCGGCATACCGGACCGGTGTAGGGCTGGTACAGATTTATACACCGGAAGAAAACAGAGTCATCCTGCAGACACTGCTTCCGGAGGCAATCATTTCCACGTATACCTCTTATGATGAAGAACAGCTGCTGCGGCTTCTTGCGTGGGCTGACACAGTGTGTATCGGTTCCGGGATCGGCACAGGAAAGAATTCCTGGAAGATTCTAAAAACTACAATTACGCATGGGAAGGTTCCATGCCTGATTGATGCGGATGGGCTGAATCTTCTGGCGAAACATAAAAAATATCTCAGCCAGTTATCTTCAGATCAGGTGGTTCTGACACCTCATATGAAAGAAATGGAACGGCTGACGGATAAAAGCGTATCAGAATTAAAGCAGAAAAGAATGGAACTTTTGAATGAATTTGTTCAGCAGTATCCGGTTGTCTGTGCATTGAAAGATTCCAGGACCGTGGTTGCTTCTCATCAAAAAGCACCTTATGTCAATCTATCCGGTAACAGTGCAATGGCAAAAGCGGGATCCGGGGATGTGTTGACAGGAATCATTGCCGGCCTGATGGCACAAAAGGTTCCATGTTATGAAGCGGCTGTCCTGGGAGTCTATCTTCACGGAGCAAGTGGAGATCGTGCGCGAGACAGAAAAGGAAGCTACAGCGTCATGGCAGAGGATCTGATTGAGAACTTAAGCAGCGTATTGATAGAACAGGAGGAGATGGCACATGAAAAAATATAGCAGAGTTCTGGCAAGGGTCGATTTGGACGCGGTAGAATATAATGTAGAAATGATGAAAAAAAATCTGAATGAAGATGTTCAGATGATGGTGGTACTAAAGACAGACGGATATGGACATGGAGCCCCACAGATTGCAAAAGCACTTGCTTTTAAAGATTATATCTGGGGATATGCAGTAGCAACTTTAGAAGAAGCAATCGTACTGAGAAATGCAGGAATCGGGAAAAAAATCCTGGTTCTTGGCTGTGTCTTCCCAGAACAGCGGGAAGATCTGATCGAACAGAATGTACGTATGACAATCTATACGAAAGAGATGGCGAAAGAGCTTTCTGATCTTGCCGTCCGAATGGGGGAAAAAGCCTATATTCACATCAAACTGGATACAGGAATGTCCCGTCTTGGTTTTCAGATCACAGAGGAATCTGCCGATATAATTGCAGAGATCAGCAAGCTGCCTAATCTGGTCATGGAAGGAATGTATACACATTTTGCAAAAGCCGATGAGACGGATAAAGCATTTACAGACGAACAGTTACAAAAATTTCTGTGGATGAAACAAGAACTGGAAGCCAGAGGATGTACTGTTCCGTACTGCCATTGTTCGAACAGTGCAGGGATCATTGATCTCAAAAAAGCGAACATGAATCTGGTTCGGGCAGGAATCTCTACTTATGGCATGTATCCATCGGAAGAGGTGCAAAAGAAAAACGTTCCACTGAAGCCTGCGATGGAACTGATCAGTCATGTAACACATGTCAAATGGCTTGAGGCCGGAAGATCCATCAGTTATGGCGGAACTTATACAACAACGCGTCCAACCAGAGTTGCAACGATTCCGGTCGGATATGGAGATGGTTATCCAAGAAGCCTTTCGAATAAGGGATTTGTATTAATACATGGCAAAAGAGCACCAATCCTTGGCCGTATCTGCATGGATCAGTTTATGGTTGATGTCACCGAGATCGAAGATGTACAGTTTGGCGATAAAGTCATTTTGATTGGAAAAGATGGAGATGATAATATTCCGGTGGAAGTACTCAGTGATCTCTCCGGCCGCTTTAATTATGAATTTGTATGTGACTTTGGAAAAAGAATTCCAAGAGAATACATTTTCCGTGGAGAAATTGTAGAGCAGGTAGACTTTTTCTAAAATATTTTCGTTCCTGCTACTTTCATAGAATACATCCGAAAAAGATGGAAATACTTATTTTATCTTAAGAAATCGGAGTGTGAAAGAAGTGCAGGTAAGACGTGGAGATATCTATTATGCAGATTTGAGCCCGGTTGTGGGTTCGGAACAGGGTGGGATCCGTCCGGTTCTGATCATACAGAATGATGTAGGAAACAGACATAGCCCGACGGTCATCTGTGCCGCTATTACTTCACGTATGAATAAGGCAAAATTGCCGACACATGTTGAAATAGATGCAAGAAAATATCAGATTGTAAAAAATTCCGTGATTCTGCTTGAACAGGTGCGGACAATCGACAAACAGAGATTAAAAGATCTGGTATGTCATTTGGATAAAGAAATAATGAACAAGGTTGATGAAGCTTTAAAAATCAGTTTTGAGCTTCATACATAGAAAAGGAGTTAAAGGGAAAAAGGTTATGATTGAAGGAAGTTTGTTTGGCAGGATGAAACAGATATTCCAGCTGGAAGATGAGATGGATGAAGATACGCAGCGGGAAGCGGCAGAGCTGATCCGTAACATCTTCCGATATATGGATAAAGATGCAAAAGACATTATGACACATCGAAAAAACATTGTTGCGGTTGATGGAAACTGGACTTTAGAAAAAGCACTTCGCTTCATGCTGGAAGAGAATTATTCAAGATTTCCAATTTTTGAGGAAGATATTGATGAGATTACCGGAATTATCCATTTAAGGGAAGCGATGTCCTGTTATCTGGATGAGAATCTGAGAGAACAGCCGGTAAAAGAATTAAAAGATTACATAAGACCGGTTACCTACATCCCGGAGACGAAAAGTATTGATACATTATTTAAGCAGATGCAGGCCAAAAAGAATCATATGGTCATTGTCCTGGATGAATATGGACAGACTTCTGGACTGGTAGCGATGGAAGATATCCTGGAAGAGATCGTAGGAAATATTCTGGATGAGCATGATGAGGAAGAAGAGATGATCCTTCGTCAGAGCGACGGAAGCTTCCTTGCCAATGGAATGACGGAACTGGAAGATCTGGAAGATTTGATTCCGATTACATTTGAAAAAGAAGAATATGAAACTTTGAACGGATTTCTGATCGATCAGCTGGACCGTATCCCTTCGGAAGATGAACACTGTGTTGTGGAGTATGAAGGATATCGATTTACAGTTCTTTTCGTAGACAATAATACAATCCAGACAGTTAAGATTGAAAAACAGCCAGAAGCGTGATAGAATAAAAAAATGTGAAATTAGATAAAAGAGAGGGATAAAACTATGTCAGGACATTCAAAATTTGCCAACATTAAACATAAGAAAGAGAAAAATGATGCTGCGAAAGGTAAGATCTTTACAAAAATCGGAAAAGAGATTGCCGTTGCAGTAAAAGAGGGAGGAAGTTCTGATCCTGCCAATAACAGCAAGCTGCGTGATGTCATCGCAAAAGCAAAGTCTAATAACATGCCGAATGATACAATTGAAAGAAATATTAAACGTGCCGCAGGTGATGCAAATGCTGCAAACTATGAGCATATTACATATGAAGGATATGGACCGAACGGAACTGCTATCATCGTAGAAACACTGACTGATAACAAAAACCGTACAGCTTCTAACGTAAAAAATGCATTTACCAAGGGAAGCGGAAATGTCGGAACACCAGGATGCGTATCTTTTATGTTTGATAAAAAGGGTCAGATCGTAATTGATAAAGAAGAATATGAAGGCGATTCAGATGAACTGATGATGCAGGTACTGGATGCAGGCGCAGAAGATTTCGTTGAAGAAGAAGACAGTTTTGAGGTGCTGACAGATCCGGATGATTTCAGCGCTGTCCGTCTTGCACTGGAGGAAGCAGGAATTCCAATGGCATCTGCGGAAGTGACCATGATTCCTCAGACTTATGTAGAACTTACAGATCCGAAAGATATTGCTAACATTCAGAAGACTCTGGACATGCTGGATGATGATGACGATGTTCAGGATGTTTACCACAACTGGGATGAATAATTTCTCTGCTATTAAGGAGCAATTGTATGGAAGATACTAAAGAACAACTGAAGCAATTATTTGACGATTCGTTAAAGGAAATACCTTCATTTAAAAAAAAGTTTTATGAGGGCGCATTTCAGGCATTGTATAACGAGCACGAGAATTTTCTGGAAACTTTATCTGTCATGTGTGATGAGGAAGAAGAACATCTGAGTGATCGGATGGAAGAACTTGCAGGTGTGATCCCCGAGTATGCGGAAGAAAAACTCCGTGCGGTCACAGCCAGAAATAAGAGAAAAAATCTTACGATGGATTATAACCTGTGTATGGCAGTGTATGTGATACCACTGATTACCTATACCACTCATTCCAAAAAGTGTGACTGTAATCTGTTTGCAGAACGGATCATTGCAATCTGGAACGCAAAAAATGTGACGGGGCTGAAGCTTTCGAAGTCCTCTTTTGATGCTATCCGGGGAGGTTTTAAAAAAGGCTTATGCTATATAACCACAGCTGTGTGTGAAAGTCGAAATCTTCCGGATGATTGTTATGAATTGGAGACACTCAGAAAGTATCGTGACGGGTATCTGATGCAGACCGAAGAAGGAAAAAGGCTTGTAGAAGAGTATTACGATATTGCTCCCGGAATTGTTATGGCTGTTAATATGCACAGAGATGCTTCTGACATATATGAGAAAATCTACCAGAAATATCTGGTTCCCTGCATTCAGGATGCTGAATCTGGAAGAAATGAAGAATGTAAGGAACGCTACATAAATATGGTAACTGAATTACAAAATGAATATTTCATGTAAGATCGTCTGCACCTTCGCAGAATGCAGATGCAATAAAGGAGAAAGATTATGAGCAATTATAAGATGGAAACTAAGTGTGTCCAGTCCGGATATCAGCCGAAGAACGGCGAACCAAGATCTCTTCCGATCTATCAGAGTACAACATTTAAGTATGATTCCAGCGATGCAATGGGGCGTCTGTTTGACCTGGAAGACAACGGATATTTTTATACCCGTCTGCAGAACCCAACGAATGATGCGGTTGCAGCAAAGATCTGTGATATGGAAGGCGGATATGCAGGAATGCTGACTTCTTCCGGACAGGCTGCAAACTTTTATGCAATCATGAATATTGCACAGCAGGGAGATCACATTGTGTGTGTATCTGCTGTTTATGGAGGAACCTATAACCTCTATGCGCATACAATCAAGAAGATGGGCGTAGAAGCTACTTTTGTAGATCCGGATTGTACAGAAGAAGAACTGAATGCCGCTTTCCAGGACAACACCAAAGCAATGTTCGGAGAGACAATCTCTAATCCGTCACTGGCAGTTCTGGATTTTGAAAAATTTGCCAAGGCAGCACATACGCATGGGGTACCGTTTATTGTTGATAATACGTTTGCAACCCCGATCAATTGCCGGCCAATTGAATGGGGAGCAGATATTGTAACTCACTCTACTACAAAATATATGGACGGACATGCTTCTGCAGTAGGCGGGGCAATCGTTGACAGTGGTAATTTTGACTGGGAGGCATATGCAGATAAATTCCCTGGTCTTACGACACCCGATGAGACTTACCACGGAATCGTATATACACAGAAATTCGGCAAAGGCGCTTATATCACAAAAGCAACTTCCCAGCTGATGAGAGACCTTGGATCCATTCAGTCCCCACAGAACGCGTTTCTTTTGAATCTTGGTCTGGAATCTTTACATCTTCGTATGCCAAGACATTGTGAAAATGCGCTTGCTGCAGCAAAATATCTTCAGAATCATGAAAAAGTTGCATGGGTGAACAGCCCGTCACTTCCGGGAGACAAGTATTACGATGTTGCACAGAAATATATGCCGGATGGCACCTGCGGAGTGATTACATTTGGTGTAAAAGGTGGCAGAGACGCATGTGTACGTATGATGGACAGCCTGAAGATGATCTCGATCGTAACTCATGTTGCAGATGCAAAGAGCTGTGTACTTCATCCTGCAAGCCACACACATCGTCAGATGAACGATCAGGAGCTTCTGGAAGCAGGCGTACAGCCGGATCTGATCCGTTTCAGTGTAGGAATTGAAAATATTGATGATATCATTGCAGACCTTGAACAGGCACTTGCACAGGTATAAAAAAGAACGGATATCTCCATACTAATTGAAAAAGTATGGAGGTATTTTTTATGGAAAAAGATGAAGCCAACATTCAGGAGGAATTGCAGAAGGAAGATCAAAGACAGGAAGAAATTAAGGAAACAGGAAGTGTGAATCTGAATGAGAGCAAAAACCAGTACCACATCAAGCTATTATCGATCGTAGGGGAGATCGAAGGGCATGAGGCCGTATCTGGCAACACAAAATCAACCAAGTATGAACATCTTCTCCCGATGCTTGCAGAGGTAGAAGACAGTGATGAGATCGAAGGCCTTTTGATTCTGTTAAATACTTTGGGGGGAGATGTGGAAGCCGGATTATCGATTGCAGAGATGATCGCTTCTCTGAGTAAACCAACCGTATCTCTGGTGCTTGGCGGGAGTCATTCTATCGGAGGACCGCTGGCAGTATCAGCGAAATATTCCTTCATTGTTCCAAGCGGGACCATGATCATACACCCGGTGCGGTCGAATGGGATGTTTATTGGCGTAACACAAAGTCTGAATAATATGCTGAGGACCCAGGACCGGATTACCAGATTCCTTGCGGCCCATTCTCATATGTCACAGAAACGGATTGAAGAGCTGATGCTGAATCCGACAGAATTAGTAAAAGATGTCGGAACATTATTGGAAGGGGAGGAAGCAGTGAAAGAAGGGCTGATCGATGAAGTAGGAGGCTTAAGCAGCGCATTGAATAAATTGCACGAAATGATCGATGAATGGCGCATGAAAAAGAGTAAAAATGTTTAATGACAGTCATTTGAAAAAATGCTATACTACTAAAGAGTATAGCCAGAAATAAGGGGGAGATAAGATGGCTGCGAAGTCTAAGAAGCGTAAGAACACGCGAAAGACCAAAAAAACGAATACCCAGCCAAGTTTTGTCAAAGACGAGATCATAGTCTGGGTGACACTTGCAGTCAGTATCCTGATATTGATCAGTAATTTCGGAATTGCCGGGTTCGTGGGGGAGGCGATCTCAGAATTCCTGCTGAATGTATTTGGGTGGATTGCTTATGCCGTTCCATTTCTGTTATTTGGAGCTGTGGCATTTCTAGTGTCAAATAAAGAAAACAAGGCTGCATATTTCAAGATCATTACCGGTCTGATTCTTGTTGTACTGACGGGAATGTTTCTCGAACTGATCGACGGACTGGGCGGTAAAATGGGAGAAGCACTGGTATCGGTACTGATACCTGCAATCGGAGTCGCCGGAACATATGTAGTCACAATTATATTGATGATTATCTGCATGGTTCTTATTACTGGAAAATCTGCATTGAAAGGTGTAAAAGCCGGAAGTGACAAAGCCTATGACAAGGCAAAAGAGGATGCCAGAAGAAGACGTGAACATGCAGAAGAGAAAAAGAAACGAAAAGAAGAACAGGCTAAAATGGAGGACAGCCGGATAATGAATGCCGGAAAAGTGAAGTCCTCTAAAAGAAGTGACCGCCATGTAGAAGGGGTATCTTTTGACACGACAATCGCAAAGAAATCACCGGAAGTAAGAGAACTTCCTGTAGATCCGAAAGAGGCCAGAGGACCGCAGGAACCACAGTTTGTGATTCATCGTGCCCAGGCACAGGTGCCGTGGGATGAAGATATGGATGCATCGGAAGAATCTGAAATGAGAACCAATTCGTCTACAGTGGCTGAAAAAGAACATAGTTTAGAAGAAGAACCGGTTACACGAAAAAAGAAGACTCGTATGGGTGCTTCTGGAATTGCCGGAGAGGTTGCAGATGTTGCGGCTAGTGTTGCAGCAGATGCAGCAAAACCAAAACAGGCTTATAAGTATCCACCGATTTCATTATTAAAACGTGGAAAAAGAAGTGCCGGCGAATCAGATGCACATCTTCGGGAAACAGCTATGAAACTGCAGCAGACGTTGCAGAATTTTGGTGTAAATGTAACCATTACAAATGTCAGCTGCGGCCCATCTGTTACAAGATATGAGCTTCAACCGGAAATGGGAGTGAAAGTCAGCAAGATCGTGGGACTTTCTGATGATATTAAATTAAACCTTGCCGCGGCTGATATCCGTATTGAGGCACCGATCCCCGGGAAAGCGGCGGTAGGAATTGAAGTACCGAATAAAGAAAATACAGCAGTCATGCTTCGTGATCTTTTAGAGTCCACGGAATTTAAAAACAGTTCTTCGAAAGTATCCTTTGCTGTCGGTAAAGATATTGGAGGAAAGACAGTTGTTGCAGACATTGCCAAGATGCCGCATCTTCTGATCGCAGGAGCGACGGGTTCTGGTAAATCCGTCTGCATTAATACACTGATCATGAGTATTCTGTACAAAGCTTCACCAGATGAAGTGAAATTGATCATGATCGATCCCAAAGTTGTGGAATTAAGTGTATATAATGGTATTCCACACTTGATGATCCCGGTGGTAACGGATCCGAAAAAAGCAGCAGGCGCGCTGAACTGGGCAGTTGCAGAGATGACCAGGCGTTATCAGGCATTTGCTGACTATCAGGTTCGTGATATGAAGGGATACAATGAAAAAATCGCAGGTATGCAGAATGCTGACGGTGATAAGCTGGAGCCAATGCCGCAGATCGTGATCATTGTTGATGAGCTGGCAGACCTGATGATGGTTGCACCAGGTGAAGTAGAAGAAGCTATCTGCCGTCTGGCACAGCTTGCCAGAGCCGCAGGAATCCACCTGGTACTTGCTACCCAGAGACCATCTGTTAATGTCATTACAGGTCTCATCAAGGCGAATATGCCTTCCCGTATTGCATTTTCCGTTTCCTCTGGTGTGGATTCCCGGACCATTATAGATATGAATGGAGCGGAAAAGCTGCTTGGAAAAGGAGACATGCTGTTTTATCCTTCCGGATATCAGAAACCAGCCCGTGTACAAGGATCCTTTGTAACTGACAGAGAGGTACAGCAGGTAGTAGAATATCTGCGGGAATACAACAGCAATGTTACATATAATGAAGAAATTGTAAATCATGTGAATACAAGTCAGGTTGGAGGAGCTTCGAACCTTTCCTCCGATGACGACAACCGTGATGTATATTTTGCAGAGGCAGGCCGACTGATCATTGATAAGGAAAAAGCATCCATCGGAATGCTTCAGCGTGCATTTAAAATAGGTTTCAACAGAGCAGCCAGAATTATGGACCAGCTCTTCGAAGCAGGAGTCGTTGGGCCGGAAGAAGGTACGAAACCGCGGAAGGTACTGATGTCTCCAGAACAGTTTGAACAGTATATTGAAGAAAATGAATAAGAAGGAGTTCATATAGGATGAAGTGTAGGTATTGTGGACACGAGATATCTGATGGAGAACTGTATTGTGATAATTGCGGGAAAGAAGTCCGCATTGTTCCTGATTATAATCCATTGGAAGATATGTTAACTGCACAGATCAAAATAGCACTGGATGGAAATAACAGCCAGGAAGCTGATGATATGATATATGATTCAATTAGAAATACAGATGACAGAAGAAATACCGGCAGAAGTGCAGTGAGAGAATCCGGTAGAAATATAGCAAGAAATACGGGCAGAAGTACAGGCGCCAATGCTGGTAGAAATACGGGTAAAAATACCGGAAAAAATGTCAGTAGAAATACTGGCAGACAGATGTCAGAGCGTGACCGCAGGAAACAGGCAGAACGCAGAAAAGCAGCCCGGCGCAGAAAGAAAAAACAAGCATTGGCTCTGGCTGCAAGTCTTCTTCTCCTTATTGGAATTGTAGGGATATTTGCCTATCAGACATCTTATATAGGAGCTGTTAATAAAGGAAATAAAGCTTTAAATAAGAAAGATTATAATCAGGCTGAGCTATATTTTAAAAAAGCGATTACTAAGGATGAAGAAAGACCAGATGCCTATACCGGTTTATCGAAAGTCTATCTTGCACAGAATAATGATGATAAAGCAGAAAGTATCTTCCTGGATGCTATCGATAAACAGCCGGAAAATGTAGAGTTATATCATGCCTGTATACAGTTTTATATAGACAGTGATCAGAAAGAGGAAATTCCGTTACTTCTGGATGAAGCAAAAGACAGTATTACAGAAGCTCTATCACAATATATCATTAGTAAACCTAAGTTTAGTCTGGATGACAGTGAAACTTTTGACGATGTTCAGGAACTTACACTAACTGCGAAAGACGGTTATACTATATATTATACACTGGATGAGAAAGAACCTTCGATCAGCAGTACCAAATATACCGGACCGATTCAGATCGGAGAGGGGGAAACGGTAATCAAGGCAATTGCAGTAGATCCTGACGGAATTCCCAGCCTTTCTGCTAAGAAAAGCTATATCGTAGAACTTCCAATCGAGGACGCACCAGCTGTATCGCCGTCTACCGGACAATACGATTCTCCTGTACAGATCGAGATTATAGTGCCTGATGGATACGATGCGTATTACACTATGGATTGTACGGATCCTACAACAGCTTCTACGAAATATACCGGACCGATTGATATGCCTGTAGGAGAAACAATTTTTAAAGCAATACTTGTTAATTCAGATGGACGCAGCAGCGGAATTACCACCAGAAATTATGTATGTGGTGGAAACTAAATCATACAACTGCTTTTTTTCTCTTGATAAAATCTATCGTGGGTATTATCATAGAGTTAATAATGGAAAAATAGGAGGAAACAAGATGTATAAGATATTAAGAGCAGAGCAGTTAACTGCTAACATCTTTCTTATGGATGTAGAAGCTCCTCGTGTTGCAAGACATTGCGAACCAGGACAGTTTGTCATCGTAAAGATGGATGAAAAAGGAGAAAGAATCCCTCTTACTATCTGTGATTATGACAGAGAAGCGGGAACCATTACCATTATTTTCCAGCCGGTTGGCGCATCAACAATGAAGATGAAAGAATTAAAAGCAGGAGATTCTTTCCGTGATTTCACAGGCCCTCTTGGAAATCCTTCCGAACTGATCGAGGAAGATATCGAGGAACTGAAGAAAAAGAAAATCCTGTTCGTCGGCGGTGGTGTAGGTGCTGCTCCTGTATATCCGCAGGTGAAATGGATGCATGAGCATGGCGTTGATGTTGATGTTATCATCGGTTCTAAGACAAAAGATCTTCTGATTCTTGAAAAAGAAATGGAAGCCGTTTCCGGTAATTACTATCCATGTACAGATGATGGTTCTTATGGACATGCAGGTATGGTTACAACTATGGTGGAAGAGTTGGTTGAGAAGGGGAATAAATACGATGTCTGTGTAGCCATTGGACCAATGATCATGATGAAGTTCGTATGTCTGCTTACCAAGAAGCTTGGTATCCCGACAATTGTCAGCATGAACCCGATCATGGTAGACGGAACTGGTATGTGCGGTGCATGTCGTCTCCACGTAGGTGATGAGATCAAGTTTGCCTGCGTAGACGGACCAGAATTTGACGGACACCTTGTCAACTTTGACGAGGCAATGAAGAGACAGCAGATGTACAAGACAGAAGAAGGACGTGCAATTCTGAAATTACAAGAAGGCGACACCCATCACGGTGGATGTGGTCATTGCGGAGGTGACAAGTAATGGCAGATGTATTAAAGAGAGTTCCAGTAAGAGAACAGGATCCAAAGGTTAGAGCAACAAACTTTGAAGAAGTATGTTATGGTTATAACAAAGAAGAGGCAATGGAAGAAGCTACCCGCTGCCTGAACTGCAAAAACGCAAAATGTATCCAGGGATGTCCGGTATCGATCAACATTCCGGGATTTGTTGCAAAAGTAAAAGATGGCGATATTGAGGGTGCTTACAAAGTAATCGGTGAGTCCTCTGCACTTCCAGCTATCTGCGGTCGTGTATGTCCACAGGAATCTCAGTGTGAGAGCAAATGTATCCGCGGTATCAAAGGTGATCCGGTATCAATCGGAAAACTGGAAAGATTCGTTGCAGATTACGCACTTGAGAATGATATCAAACCAGCAAAAGCTGACAAGACCAATGGCCATAAAGTTGCAGTCATCGGTTCCGGTCCGTCCGGACTTACCTGTGCAGGCGATCTGGCTAAGCTTGGCTATGAAGTAACTGTTTTTGAAGCATTACATGAACTGGGCGGAGTATTGGTATACGGTATTCCTGAGTTCCGTCTTCCAAAACAGAAAGTTGTAAAGAAAGAGATCGAAAAGGTAAAAGAACTTGGCGTTAAGTTTGAGACGAACGTAGTAATCGGTAAGTCTACAACAATCGATCAGCTGATGGAAGAAGAAAACTTCGAAGCTGTATTTATCGGCTCCGGTGCAGGTCTTCCAATGTTCATGGGAATTCCGGGAGAGACAGCGAACGGTGTATTCTCAGCAAATGAGTACCTGACAAGAAGCAACCTGATGAAAGCTTTTGATGATTCTTACGATACTCCGATCGTAGCCGGCAAGAAAGTAGCTGTTGTCGGCGGTGGTAACGTAGCTATGGATGCTGCAAGAACCGCACTTCGTCTTGGAGCAGAAGTACATATCGTATATCGTCGTAGTGAAGCTGAGCTTCCGGCCAGAGTTGAAGAAGTACACCATGCAAAAGAAGAAGGTGTAATCTTTGATCTTCTTACCAATCCAAAGGAAATCCTCGTGGATGACAACGGATGGGTAAAAGGCATGAAAGTAGTTAAGATGGAACTGGGTGAGCCAGATGCTTCTGGAAGAAGACGTCCGGTTGAAATTCCTGGATCTGAATATGAGATTGAAGTAGATACGGTTATTATGTCTCTTGGAACATCTCCAAACCCGTTGATTTCTTCTACCACAAAGGGTCTGGAAATTAATAAGAGAAAATGTATCGTAGCCGAAGAATCGAATGGACAGACCTCCAAGGCCTGTGTATTTGCAGGAGGCGATGCAGTAACAGGTGCTGCAACCGTAATCCTTGCAATGGGCGCAGGAAAAGCTGGTGCTAAAGGAATTCATGAATTACTGTCCGCAAAAAACAAATAAATCTATTCTATGATATTTTTCGTCCCTGTTTCACGGATGCAAGTTCATCTGTGGAATAGGGACTTTTTTACTCTATACCAAAAGTCAGATCTGTGGTATGATTAATTCAAATGTTTTTGGAAAAAGTGAGGGGATTTTATGACAATATTCATTGGTTTAATCATTCCTTTTATCGGGACTACATTGGGGGCGGCGTGTGTTTTATTTCTTCAAAATGAGCTGAAGCCAGTGATTCAAAAGTCACTGCTTGGATTTGCTGCGGGTGTTATGGTAGCTGCAGCGATATGGTCTCTTTTGATCCCTGCAATGGAAATGTCAGAAGGCATGGGAAAACTGGCTTTTCTTCCGGCTGCGGTCGGGTTCCTTCTGGGAATTGCGTTTCTGCTTCTTCTTGACCGGATGATTCCACATCTTCACCTGGGAAGTGATGAGGAAGAGGGTCCAAAGAGTTCTCTGAAAAAATCTACCATGCTGATTCTTGCCGTTACGATCCATAATATTCCGGAAGGAATCTCAAGTGGAGCTATCTTTGCAGGATTATTAACTCATAATTCGAATGTGACACTTGCCGGTGCATTTGCATTGTCTATCGGAATTGCAATCCAGAATCTGCCGGAAGGATTTATCGTCTCTTTGCCGATTCGAAGTGAAAAAGGACGCGGACGCGCATTTGCATCTGGTATGATGTCCGGAATTGTGGAACCGATCGCCGGTGGCATCACAGTTCTTCTGTCCAGATATCTTACACCGGCGCTTCCTTATCTGCTTGCATTTGCTGCCGGAGCTATGATCTACGTAGTCGTAGAAGAATTGATACCGGAATCTGCTGAAGGCGAACACAGCAATATTGGAACTATCGGATTCGCAGTTGGTTTTGTCATCATGATGATTCTGGATGTAGCACTTGGATAAAATAATTTATGAACTTGGATACAATCATCAGGAGGTTTTTTCACAGAACATGGAAAGCAATCATGGAGAATTATTTCTGCAAGAAGTAACAAAAAAGATCAGGACCCGCATCGAAGAAGTAGATCTTTCATTGGTGGCCGGACAAAAAGACATCCAGAGTATGCATGAATATTACTGGGAAAACTATACAGAGATGGATCAATATGGTTATGAGGATTTTGATAATCAGCAGGCTCTTCTGCATCAGGTAAATGACAATCAGGAAAAGTTAAAGCTTCGCCACAGGCTTAGGAAAATGCTGGATGCTCCTTTCTTCGGGCGTGTGGATTTTATCTATGACGGAGAGGAGGAAGCAGAATCCTTCTATATTGGCATTGGCAATTTTGCACCGAAAGCCGGAATGCAGCCACTGATCTACGACTGGCGTGCGCCGGTGAGCGGACTTTTCTATGATTATGATAAAGGACCGGCTGCTTATGAGGCACCTGCCGGATTGTTAGAAGGAGAAATCGCTGCCAAGTGGCAATATAAGATCAAAAAAGGCAGGATGGTCTATGCATTTGAAAGTGATATGAAGATTGATGATGATATTCTAAAACAGGAGCTGGGTACCAACAGTGATGTACAGCTGAAAAATATCGTCCGTACGATCCAGAAAGAGCAGAATGCGATCATCCGGAATACCAAAGATAAGATCCTGGTGATCCAGGGGGCTGCAGGAAGCGGAAAGACCTCCGTTGCACTGCACCGGATTGCTTATCTTTTGTACCACGACAGGGAACATCTGAAATCATCCAACATCTTGATCCTGTCACCAAACAGTGTGTTCTCTGATTATATTTCTCATATCCTTCCGGAACTTGGAGAGGAAAATGTGAAAGAAATGAGCTTTGATCTGTTCGCTTACCGTGAACTGAAAGGTGTAGCTGCAGATTGCGAAGACCGTTATGATCAGCTGGAGCGCATAATGAAATTCCCGGATGATGTCCTGCAGAAACGATATGAGGAAAAACAATCTGCAGCTTTTATCGGTATGATGGAAGGCTTCCTTGCACGTCTGGAAGATGAGCTGATGGATTTCCGAAAGATAGAGTACAAAGGAATTAAGAAATCCGAAGAAGATCTGATTCATCTCTTCTATTTTAAATTCCAGAACACTCCGCTTCTGAAACGGATGGATGCTGTCATGGAATACTGCATTGATGAATATGAGACTCTGTGCGGACGTGATCTTGGCGAGGAAGAGCGGGAAATCGTACAGGAAAAATTCGATAAAATGTATGTGACAAAAGATATCTATTCGATCTATAACTGGCTGATGGAGGACTGCGGATATCCAAAACTTCCGGAGCTTGAATATGAAAAACGAAAACTGGAATATGAAGATGTCTATCCAATGCTTTACCTGAAATACCGTTTGACAGGGAAAACAGTTCATAAGAACATTAAGCATCTGGTGATTGATGAGATGCAGGATTATTCTTATCTTCAATACGTGATTTTGAACCAGATCTTCCAATGCCGCATGACAATTCTGGGAGATAAAGCACAGACCCTTGATACAAAGATGCAGGATGTCCTGACCTTTCTTCCAAAGATCTTCGATACCCATACCCGAAAGATCATTATGGACAAAAGTTACCGCAATACGGTAGAAATCGCAGAATATGCAGGAAAGATCAGCGGTATCACAGACCTCAAGCTTCTGAACCGGCATGGAAAAGAAGTAGAAGAACAGACCTTTGCGACAGTAGATGCTCTGTTAGATGAGATCCTAGTCCAAGTCAATCTGTCAGAAGAAGCCTATGAAACGGCAGCAATCATTACCATGACCGAAGAAGAAGCCAACGATCTCTACCGGCTTCTGAAGCTTCGCGGGGAAGAAGTACACTACATTAACCGGGACAGTCAGACATTCCGGAAAGGACTGACGGTCACAACCTTCTACCTCGCCAAAGGGCTGGAATTCGATCAGGTATTCGGAGTATTCCAGAAAGAGAAAAATCCAATGGATACACAGGCAAAATACATCTGCGCGACAAGAGCCCTGCATGAATTGTATATGTATGAACTATCATAAGCACTATAATTCTTGATCAAGGTTGGCCCGGGAGCGAAATCCACAAGTTCAAAGCTAGAAACAAGACGAAACTGAGAGTATGCAATGTTTGCAAATAAACAGGAGATAGATAAAAGTATTATGATTAAGAATATTATATTTGATATGGGAAATGTTCTCCTTGATTATAATCCGGATGTGTGTCTGAATCACTTTCTGGATCATGAGGAAGACCGGGCATTGATTAAAAAAGAATTATTTCAGGGGCCGGAGTGGATTGACGGTGATCGTGGGATTCTGACAGACGAGGGGAAATATGAAAGTGTCAAAAATCGGATTCCTGAACGCCTTCATCCGGCATTGAAAAACTGTGCGCTGCAGTGGCATATGTGTAAAGCACCGATACCTGGGGCAAGAGAATTCTGTGAATATGCGAAATCACATGGATACAGGATCTATGTACTTTCCAATGCCAGCAGCTCTTTCTATGATTATTTCCCGTCCTTTGCACCACTTGATTATTTTGATGGAATCGTGGTATCCTGCGATATTCATATCATTAAGCCGGATCGGGGAATCTATGAATATCTGCTGCAGCGCTACGATCTTGTGCCAGAGGAATGTTTCTTCATTGACGACCGGCCGGAGAATATTGAAGGTGCTAGACAAGTTGGAATGCATGGAGCAGTATTCAAGGGCGATTATGAAGAAGTGAAAAAGGAGTTACTCGCTACGAGGAGATATCACTTATGAAAATTACACTGATTACTGTTGGGAAAATTAAAGAAAAATATCTCAGAGATGCGATTGCAGAATACAGCAAACGGTTGAGCCGCTACTGTAAGCTGGAAGTCGTGGAAGTCGCTGATGAAAAAACGCCGGATAACGCCAGTGAGACGGTTGAAAATGCTATCCGCGAAAAAGAAGCTGAGCGAATCCTCAAATATATAAAAGAAGATGCGTATATCATAACTCTGGAAATCAATGGCAGACAGCTGTCTTCTGAAGAAATGGCAGAGAAAATTGAGAAGCTTGGGATTCAGGGAATCAGCCACATCATCTTCATCATCGGCGGTTCCATCGGACTTGGAAAAGCGGTACTGGATAAATCCGATTTTGCACTCAGCTTTTCAAAAATGACGTTCCCTCACCAGTTGATGCGCGTGATACTGCTGGAGCAGGTATACCGAAGTTATCGGATTATCCATGGGGAACCATATCATAAGTAAATGAAGTCTTTACTGAAGGAGCAAAATTAGGGGGAAAGTCTGAAACTAGAATCAGGAAAATATGTTATAATATCAATAACAATGAAATGTAGCTATATTATACATAGCAAAGAACATACTTGTTTAATAAAAGGAGGATTTGAATTGGGAAAAAATCAAGCAATATTGAGTAATAAAGGTGAATTAACCAGTTTCTCTTTCGATAAATATCAAATTCGATTCAAGACTTCTCCACGATTAGAAAGATACACAAAAGTAGAAGAATATATTGATCTTATCCCAATTTTACAAAACTTGTATTTTGATGTAGAAAGCTTTTTGAAACCAATTGAAGGAGTGTGTATACAATATGATTAATATTTTAGATATTGCAGCAATCGAAATGGTTAACCTGATGGAGCGGATGTAAAATTATGCAGAAGAAAAAAGCGATATTTTTTGATATTGACGGTACCATATGGGACAGGAACAATTGGATTCCAGACAGTACAATCCGGGCAATCCGGGAATTGCGCGAGAAAGGCCATCTAACATTCATCTGTACTGGCAGAACACGCGGATATATCCAGAATCCGAAGCTTTTGAATCTTGGATTTGATGGGATTGTATCGGGATGTGGCACCATGATTGAATATCATGACCAGGTGGTTTTCTGCCGCGAGATTGAAAAGACCATGGTGGAAGCTACGATTAATACTGTGCGGAAATATGGATTCAGGCCGATCCTGGAGGGCAGGGAATACCTCTATCTGGATGAGGAAGAATTTGAGGATGACAGCTATGGAAAGAAGCTCCGTTCGGAGCTTGGCGATCATCTTCGTACCATCAAAGATGAATGGGGCAGGTGGGAGATCTGCAAGCTTTCCTGTGCTACCACAGACGCAGACCGTGAAGGATGCTTTCAGGAGCTTTCTCCCTATTATGACTTTATGATACATAATCCTCATGTACTGGAGATGATTCCAAAAGGCTTTCATAAAGGAACGGGAATCCTGAAGGTTTGTAAATTTTTGCACATAAACAAAGCCGATACCGTTGCGTTTGGAGACAGTGCAAATGATATCGGAATGCTAAAGACCGCTGCAGTCAGTATTGTTATGGGAAATGGTTCCGATGATGCGAAAGCTGTAGCAGATTACATCACATCTCCTCTTGGAGAAGATGGAATATGGAATGCCTGCAAGCATCTGAAATTATTATAAAAAAAGTCATATCCGAAAGAGATAAGTATAGCAATCAGTTTTTACTTAATTCTTGGATATGGCTTTTTTACATTCGTAATTCCCACTAAATAATCAATACTCACATTGTACAAAGAAGATAATTCGATGAGAAAATCTATCGGTATCTGTCGAGTGCCTTTTTCGTATCTTCTGTACACTTCTCGTTGACAATTCAAATATTCTGCTATGTCGGCCTGTGTTCTATCATTATCAATTCTTAGATCCTCTAAACGTTGAAAATGCATATTATCACCCATGAATAATACTATCAAACACTTGCATTTTTCATTCTGTTATACTACCATATGGTTGCATATCGGAATAGAATCACATATTTTTTGCAAATAATATAATTTTTTGTTTTAGTAATGTTATCAGAATTTTGCATTTCATATACATAGTTTATGTAACAATTAAGAAAATATTCCGTTCTTTTTCATAAAGTTTATGACAATGCAGTATCGAGGTGTTGGAATATGGAAGGTTATATTGATATGCATTGCCATATATTGCCCGGAGTAGATGACGGAGCAGCAGACGTCCATGAGATGACGAAGATGCTCAAAATTGCATACAGTGAAGGAATACGATGCATCATCGCAACCCCTCATTATCATCCCAAAAGGGGCAAAGAAAGTCCGGAAATACTCCGGAAGCAGGCTGTGTTATTGCGAGATGCCGCACATGAAATTGATGAGAAATTCCGTATCTATCTGGGAACAGAAATATATTTTGGGCAAGACGTTGCAGGAAGGCTGAAAGCAAAAGAGATTCTGACTATGAATCGAAGGAATTATGTCTTGTTAGAGTTTTCACCGTCTGATACCTATGCTTACATCAGGCAGAGTCTGCAGCAGATTCAGTTGAGTGGCTACTATGT
>JALEKG010000043.1 GCA_022769185.1 Dorea sp.
CGTTCCTTTGCTGTTAGCGTCCCGGTCTCTTTTTTGTCTCTTTAAAAGCCAGACTATGTATCCAAGTACGATTGGCAGGGCTACTGTGTATGTCTGCATCAATATTTCTTTCATGCGTCACCTCGTAAATAATTTTCTGCAAAATAAAAAGACCTCTACGGTCTTGCTCTGGTCTCTCTCATATGTCACCTGCTTTCTGGGCACAAAAAAACCGCAGGCAACTGACCTACGGTAATTTTCTGTTTCTATATTTTATTTATATATTAATACCACAACTATTTAGCGTCATTTTTAACTGTCATTGAATTTATATCCATAACTTTCTCTTTTTCTTTAGAATAAGATACTATTCTGTTTATATATAATCCGCCAAAATAAAGTGTTAAAACTTCGATAGCAACAAATACGCCACAGTATAAACGAGAAACTGGAACTATGTCATGGTTGCATATCATGAATATGCCAATTATGATGGGACATATAATAAGCAACCCTAACATGAGATAATAATAAACATAATTAGTTTTCTTAATAAAAGGTTCATTCCGCGTCTCGTTAAAAAGGTAATGGTCGAATCCGTTTTTTGAAGTATCTTTACAGTAGGCAAAAATACTTTCTTCAAGCATAAATATATAATGTGCTTCTTTGATAAACCGCGTAGTTAGATCTAACCATATTAAGCCAAAAAGACTACACACCCCAGGTAATATAACAGTAACAAGAAAAGCAATAGTATTCCTGGATTCTGGAAGTACACTAGAATCGTGAAGATATTGATTAAAATTATTTATCGTCACTCCATCAAATTTTTGTATTGTTTCATATAGGATATTAAATTGTGATAAGATAATTCCTAACAATACTCCTAAAAAAGCAAGCCAAATACTTACAATAGTAAATTCAAAAGAATATAAAGTTCGCTCTTCTTCTTTGAGAGTCTGATATTCCTTTAACATGATTTCTATTTTTGTACTATCATCCATTTGCTATCATCTCCTTTAAATGAATTATACCATAAATTAACCAATCATCAACATCCATCACATTATTCAACTTCTTTCCACAAACTCTCTGTTCCTGTCGCTCCAGGCTCCCATACATTATTGTCAATCAGTGACTCCCATGTCTTGCCGTTGTGAGTAACCTTATCACCTGCCATGTACGGATTCGTGCTGTCTGGCTGTTCCCATTCTGGAATCACGTTCGCATTCGGGATAAGCACTTTTGCAAAAAGAGACGGTGCGGCATGTGGTGTCCAATCGTCCTGTGAAGTATGGTCTTGCAGAACTTTGTATATTGTTCCGTTATGTTCCAATCTCTTACCTGCGGAGTATGCTTTCCCACTTTTCCATTTTTCCACAAAATCGGGATAATTAAGAATTTCTTCATCGGCCATAGCATCAGTCTGTCCTTCAAGAAGTTTCCGCATTTGCCTTGCCTGCTCTTTCGTCATTCTGCCACCCCCATAATAATATTTAATGCTTCGTCAGCTGACAGCTCCGGTTCTGGTTCTGCCGGATTATCAACTAGTGTCCACGCCTGCACAATATCTGTATCAGTCTGTTCCCAGTGCGATTCATAGTGCTTTCCATCTGGTGCGTCCGTAGGCATGTCTGTATGGGTTACTGGAAGGTATCCCATATCCAGAAGGATTTCTTCTGGTGGGTTAAATATTGTCTTTCCGTTGTAATCTACTTTCTTCGGGGCACTTCTGAGAGCGCCGTTTACTAATTTTGCGTACAATTTATCAACTCCTTTTTGTTAGTCCAAAATACGGGTTTTTCCCAATCGAAATTACTACCAAAATTTTAACAGTTTTATCCTTAAAAGTTACTTTCCCATGTTCATCTACATTCGCAATTCCCCTATTGGCATCAAAACTGTCATAACAATTTGCATATTTTACGTCATACATATAATATGTTTTAGTGGTATCAACTTTGATATATTGTCTAAAATCTCCAGATGATATACTTTTATAAGCATCCATATCTATAAGGTTATCATCTACTTCTTCCCATTCTTGCATCATCATCCTTCTTCTCAGGAGCGACATAAAATCGCCCCCAATTCATTAAAAAAGACTTGACAACCGCCGGAATTTAAGCGGTCAACAAGCCTGCGTTCTGCGTTCTGCGTTCTGCGTTCTCAGCATTATAATTTACCGTCCTTTCTTGTCAAGGGTTATCTGCCATAAATTTCTATAACCGCCTGTTCGTCTCCTTCTACATACGGATAGAATGACATTTGCATGTATGCTCCTGGTGCTGTTGACCTCGGGGTATTCATAATCGCACCGATGGCATTTCCTCCGCTCCAACCACTTTCATAACCTGCGAATCCCATTGCAATACCATCCGCGATGTGCACGTGAGCTATCATTTCAACTGCATACACATCACTATTGTTTCTAGGCGTAAACGGAGCCATTTCTCCAATACCAATTCTAAATAAAGTGGTGTTCGAAGTTTTTGGGATATTTCCATGTATCAAAAATTCCGTACATCTATATGTTGATAAATCAATTTGTTTTTTATGCTCACTTGGCGTAAGTGTAACAGTATCAAGTAATTTAAACTCAGCCATATTTTCGTCCTCCAATCCAATAGCCATCATGATTCTCCGTCTCGATGAGATGCTCATAAGAACACCTCATTTCCATCGAAAAACGCTTGACAGCTACCGAATTTTAGATAGCAATCAAGCGTGCTGTGCTGTGCTGTGCTGTGCTGTGCTGTGCTGTGCTGTGCTGTGCTGTGCTGTGCTGTGCTGTGCTGTGCTGTCAGGATTTTACTTTTGCTCATTTTCCTTGTCAACCTCCTCCTACGCAATTCGTTTGAAATATGCGTCACCTGCTACATTTAATCCCCAGAACATTACATAGAATGTTCCATTTAATGGCACTATCTCCGTATCTTTGTTACTTACAAATGCTACTGCACCAATATGATTCTCATCAAAATCATAGCAATGTATGTACGCAGGCACCCACGATGAATTACAATAAATCACATACTTTTGTGTATCTTTCACCGGTATATAACCCGTTCTATTTCCGTAAGCTGTGAAGCTTTGAGGATTTCCATCTTTATCAAGATAGTAATCTCGATACGTATCATTAATTAAATTTACGTTTAGTGGAATCACACCCTCTGTTTCCTGCAAAAGTCTACGACGCACTTGCAGTCACCTCCCAACTCTGTGCACACAAACACCCTTCTAAAATGCTTATTTCGTAAATCTTATTTACATCAACCGAGAATCCCGAAGGAATCTTAATCGCGTCTGGAATGCTCAATGTAGTAGCCGTTGCTCCGCTTTTGAATACAAAATGATACTCCGAAACAATACTGGTATCTGTAGGTTCTGCCAGTGTGATTGTAAGTTCTGCCATTTCCGGGAAGATGTAGAGCTTATTTGCTTCCAGTTCCACTGTTGTATCGGTGGACAGCTTCTCAATCCTTACCGTTCCGCCAGAACCACCAGAACCTTCGGGAATTGTCACCGTCACCGCACCAGAGCCGTCATATTCTGCCGTTACCGCACCACTGAATGTAAGCTTCTGCGGATTCGGGAGCTTATCTGGAATTGTAATACCATCAATCAAGGCTTTAAGGGCAACACCTTGCGACGCAGACAAAGGTTTGTTACTCACATTCGTGGTCAGATTATCAATGATGTCAGAGACATTAATCTTGCTGGTTGTGATGGCATCAATCAGTGACTTATTACTTTTGATATAGGCTACAACCTCAGACATCTGGTCAAGTGTGGTATCATCACTATCTGCCAGTGCATTGAGCCTTTCAATCAATCCCTGCAATAACAGGCGGATGTCGTTATGCGCTGTATCTGATACGTTATGTTCTGATACTTTACTTTCTGCTGTACCAGATGCTTCCGCTCCCACATCAGCCGCTGTTTTTGGGATTTCGATTTTCAGAGCATAATTAGATAGATCTTGATGTTCCGTCAAAAATCCGCTGTCGTTTTGAAGATCAGAAGTCTTGGATGGAATCTCATCAAAAGACGCCGCACCGATATTGGTTCTCGCCTGTTGCTTCTGATCATCTGACAAAGTCTGAGGTTGATATTCGACTGCGTAACTAGGATGCCCCTCCATATACGCTTCAACAGCCTGTGCAATCTGTTCTGCTGATACACTTCCACCTAAGTTTGCCAGAATGTATTCAATGATGTCTGGATTCTCCTGTTCAATCTGTTCGGTTACTTCCAAGCCTTCGAGAACTTCACACTCTTTATTCAGTGTTGTGTTCCATTCGTTTTTAATTGTTCCGTCCGTAGCTGATTTTACCGCACAAACGATAAAACTTACGTGCCCTTTGTATGCTGTTACCTTTCTGGTAAGTTCCCACGAAAAAATAACATAATCTCCATCCGTGGTTAAATCTTCGACTATGTAAATGTCCCCGTCACCATTTGCATTTCGGAAGTTTACCCGAACACCGATTGCAGACAGATCAACACCATTATTCCCGACGAGCTTTGGAAATCGGAACCAGATGCGCTTTGCTTTTTCATCGGATTCTACACCGAGTTTTTTGTACTTATCCGGGACAGTAACCAGGCTTCTTCCAATGTCATACCATCAGCCATTCTGCTTCACCTCCATCTTGTCAGTTGTGATTCGGTATCCGTCCTTTTCTCCGACCACGTATACCTTAAAGCTGTTTCTCTCCAGTGCTTCTGCTGGAATCTCACATGCATTATTAATCAGTGGCACAGGATGCTCCTTTCGGAGCACCGTAAACACCGCCGCTTTTCTGCACCAGTTCCACTCTGGCGAAAATAAAAATTCCGCTCGGAGATAGCCTTTCGTGCCTTTCGCGATATTTGAAAAGTCACAGGCTGGATCCGGACGGATTGTCTGGCCAGATATGATAAATCTTAAAATTCGCATAGAATCACTCCTTATTTTGAACGCTCTTCACTGCACCCGATGTCTCTCTTATCCGACCACGGGCTAAATGTTTCATTCTCGCCGTACGCCCGGACTCTTACTGTAGCATACTGCACGCCGCTCTCATTATCCTGTTTGAAACATCCAGTGATAAATTCATCACATCCTTCGCTTAAAATCAGATAAGTATTGATTGTTTCATATTCTTTCTTTGCACCATCAGGCTTTGTAATCTCCACCTTATAGGATGTCGCATCTTCTACAGGCTTCCATGTAACAATTAAATTTGATTTTCTGGCAAAGTAATTCTTATGCCAATATATAGCACTATTGACCTCCGGCATGTCAAGCACCATCTTTGAGATGTAATCCTGTACAGCATTACCGATCGATACTTTCGCCTCATCTGAGAGTTCTACTTCCACGTCTGGAACCCCTGTATATCCATATTCCGACAGCGGTTTATAAAGCGGTGAGCATGCCAGCGCTGTTGTTGAAATCATCATTGCCAGTATCATTGTAATCGCTAATAATTTCGTTAATTTCTTCATATTTTTTCCTTTCTATCCAAAATAAATCGCCATGTAGTTTACGCGGAAGTTCCCCGCAGTTGCTTTGCTATTAAGCACAGCATTCCATGCACTGTTTAAATACGTAGCCCCATCGATATGCGCAGACTGTGCGCTTCCATCTCCGTTTGCAAAAAAGCATGCCGTATTCGTTGCGGAACAATCCTCCACGCCAAACAGAGTGTTTAGCTCGTCGATGGTAAATACTTTTATCGATGTAGTTGCGGTTGCTGTCAATACTTTGGTTCCGCATTTGATTTTTGGAATATCTTCTAATAAATTGAGAAGTAATACCAAATTTTCCAAAGTAAGATTTGCATTCTTTGTCGTTTCAGTTTCGCTTTCGGTTTCGGAAAATCCGAGTCCATCGTAATCGAGCTGTACTTTCCTGGTAGATCTATCTATCCATTCCTCATCGGAGTCTGTCTTTGTCTGCATTTTGCTTTCAATTTTGATTCTACCATTTTGCTGTATCATTTCTCCGATATATCGCAAGTAAGGAGACGCCTCATCCACAAATTCACTTTTAAATATCGACCCGTTAAATTCGTATCCTTTAAAAGACTCCGCTTCTATATTCTCTGCCCTGAACGTATACATATCCCACGACGTACCGTTCCATCTGTATGTCGCACCCTGCACTAAGCCCGAAGTCGTTCCAGTATTCTTCCAGAGCATGCCATCATACTTATCATCTGGTTCCGTGTCGGATTCCACGATTCCTGTCGGCTGTCCATTAATTTTGCTCCAATTGTAATCGCTAAATGTCAAGCTTGCAACTTCATTGCTGTCTACAAGTGTTCCCATCCATGCACCAGGATAAGATCCGAGGAGTTCATTTGGTTCTCCGAATATTGGTGCAACGGCTCCTGATTCAAACCATTCTGTCCAGGTATCAAGAGAGGTTGCGGAACTACTATACATATAAATTCTGACATGAGTTACATCATCAGGAATTGTATATCTCGCATTATTGTAATTTGGTAACACTGCCCTTTTACAACTTCCGTCAGCGAGATATGCCGTGTACCCCATTCTTACCGCAGTATCACTCGCTGTGTATCCCGTATTCAGTTTGTAGGTTTTGCCCGGAATCACTTTAAATGCGGTTTTCATGCAAATTCTTGTATAACTCGTCGTTGATTTATCTGGTTCTTCGGTATTCACCGTTGTTGCACTGGAATAATATCCAACCACCCAATCATCCCTATTCTGAGATGCGAGATTTCCGATTCCGGTAAATGTTTCCCCATCGTCCGAATATTTAATGTGTGTATAAGACGAGATTCCGTCTTTCCCGTCGGTTCCATCTTTTCCGTCAGCGCCGTCCTTTCCGTCACTGCCATCTTCACCCCTGATCTTCGACCAGGCGTAATCTACCGGATTTGTGCTATCCGGTTCTTCGTAGTCAGTGTACTGCCCGATATAAGACTTCCCGTCACTTTCCGTGACGCTGAAATCTATCTGGCCATCTGCGCTGTTGGCATAAGCGATATGCAAGTATGGGGTCTTTCCATCTTCTCCTGCTTTTCCGGGAGTACCATTTGCACCATCTTGTCCTTTTACCAGCGTCCACTTATAATCGTCTGGGTTTTCACTATCTGTCAGCTGATCATCTACATACATTCCGATATATTCCCGGTCGCTGTCAGATACACTGAAATCTGTCTGCCCGTCTGCGCTGTTGGCATAAGCAATATGCGTATAGCTACTCTTTCCATCCGCTCCGTCTTTCCCTGGAATACCCTGATCTCCTTTCTCTCCTTGCAGGCCGTCTAACCCAGGATCGCCTTTATCTCCCTTCTCGCCTTTTTCTCCCTGTTCACCTTTTTCACCTTGATCGCCTTTTTCGCCTTTTTCTCCGTCAGCGCCGTCGTTTACGTCCGTCACCGTCACTTCGTAGAATCCTTTCACATTCCCGTCCGCATCTTGTGCTTCAAATCGATACAGGGCTTTTCCGTCCACATCTGCAGCGCTGACCGTGATGCTTTTCCCTGTTGATAGACTCTCTCCATCTTTTGTCCAAACGATCGTAAATAGATCTGTTACATCATTAACTCCGTCTCTCACGCTTGCAGTCAGTGTGGTCTCACCTTCATTATTCTTAAATGCGGTCCCGTTATCTGTGCTTATCATGCAGGTATATGTTTTGTTCTGCTCAATCAGTGAATTCATTTTTTTCACAAGCTCTGTATCCAGCTGCGATTGAATTTCTTTATAGTTGTCAAAAGTCGTTTCATTCCTGGTCTGGTCCGTAAAGCTCCGCACCTGTTCTGTCACTCTGGCTTCCAGGTACAGCTCCGGCGTATATTCTTCGTCTTCGATAGTCACTGTATCCCCGATATCGGTGTCAAAATACCCTTTTACTTCATATTCCACCTGCGGCACACAAATCTTTTTCAGCTCTGCAAGCGCTTGCCCGTATAAGGTATTGATATTATCAGTATCGTAGCTCCAGATCTTTGCGATGTATCTGTCATTTTCCGAGGACATCAAATTAGACGGGAACCGGTCCCTCGCCTGCACTGCAAGGATGTTCCGGTTTCCTTGTGGGCTTTTATACTCCACGTTTCCGTCGCTGTCATATTCCACTTTGTCCAGGCTTGTGATCGTCAGTCCATCCTTTCCGGTTGGCCGGATGGCCGTATACAGTTCTGTGATATCTGATGTCTTTGTGATGCCTGTCACGTTTTTCCCGTACCTTAATACAATGTCTGTTCGGTTTTCCCCAATCCCCTGTATCTCATCGGTATGCTCTTTGTAGGCATTCATCACGATGCGCTTCAGCGAGTAATTGTCATTCAGCTCTGCAACAAATTCCACCTCCGCATCAAATACTGTGGCGAGGGAAAAAATCCTTGCGAGGATCGTTTCCGTGCCGGTCCATTCATTCTTTATTTTTTTATCGGATACTTCATTATTTCCTAATGTCAACACTCTTTCGTAATCAAATACGGCAAGGTACTCTTCGAAGCTCTTCGCCTCGTTTGCTGCGTAAGCTTCCTTTTCTTCATTCAGTAGTTCAAACGAAAGGGAATACGCCGTCACTTCAACCTCGAATTCATCCCTTCGGACATTTACGATATTCAGGTAATATTCTTTGCTCCGGTAGATGAACGCTATCTTATTTCCTTCAACCAGATATTCGGCGTCTTCATGCTTTGCATTGGCGGTAAAGGAAAATGTATTTGCAGTTCCTTTCAGGTACTCATGCAGTTCGTCATCGTAATAGTGCATGGCTTTCGGTGCGCCATTATCCATAAATGCGAGGATGTTGTCATATCCGTCTAAGATTGCAATTCTCACTCTTTCCATCTACAGATACGCCTCCCTTATCTTTGCCGTGATCGTCGGCGCAGGATCGCAAAAGTCAGAGCAGTAAAATAATACTTTCGTTTCTCCGGGCGGAGCATGGAAATACTTCGTTCCTTTCACCTCGTCTCCCAGGCTTTTGATGCCGTTTACATACACCTTTGTGGTATCTCCATCGATGCTGATCACATCACCGCTCTGGTACCGGTTTGGTACATCATACTCATAGTCCACATTGTCTTTCTGGAAACTAATGTCCCCGAAGAACATGTAATCTACCAATGATGTGCTGGATCCATATTGTCCAAGGAAGATTGTAATCGTAGTTGCTTTTGCTTCTGCAGCTTCCGGCACCCTGTAGGTATAGGTTTTTTCGCCAAAATAGAATTTAAAGGTTTCTCCGGATTTCTGGATATACATTTTCCCGTTTTTACTGTTGGTCACGGAGCTGGAATTTGGCTCATACGATACTCTTCCTTTCTCCTTTTCCTGCACCTGGAATACTGCAGAACACGTACTTGCATTCGCTTTCGATTTTACAATATGTATCGATGCCAGATGATTTCCATCCTCATCACCGATGACGTACTCCAGCACACCGGTCTGCTTTGCGTTCGTCGTCTCGAACCAAATCTTCGCAGAAGCTTTGAAGTTCGTGGCTCCAGATGCACCGTTGGAATCTGCAGGAATTGTAACCTGTTTGATAGCGCCATGCCATGAACTTCCGGATCCGGGGCTCTGCAAGCCGAGCCATGCCCTTCCCTGTATGCTCTCCCATTTGGCGAACGTCCCGGATTTTCCATACTCCGTATGCCCTCCGTCCAGGATTCCTTTGCCGGTAGTCATAGCGTCATAATCGTCCGGATCTGTGTATTTCAGCAGTACTTCTGATTTCTGCCTGGTTTCTGAATCCAGTTCGTCAATATGGCCAAACTGCATTACTCCGTATTCAGATACAATGCCGATAAATCCATTTTCGTGGTTATGGGTGATCTCATAACTTACCGGTACGGATTCGGTACCGTTATTTACGACGGTAGCTTCCAGAACTCCATCACTGTTAGCAGATGCTTCAAACGTTTTTTCGGTTGTAGAATGCGCAAGCCCGTCCGGGACTAAAAACGTCAGCGTCCCTTCGCTAACTATATGCTCTTCATTCAGAATCCCTCCTCCATCTGGTACAGCATCATAATATAGATTTGGCTCATCGCTAAAGATGAGCCTTTTCTCTTCTTCTGAGTTCAAAATTCCACCCATTTTTCTTCGGAATTCGCTGATTCCTTCCGCTGTTCCATTTCTAATTTTGTATTCTAATGATATTGTCTTTGGTCCATACGTCGAATACGATAACTCCGCCCCATTCTTACCTTCGATCTGCTTTGTTGTATTGCTGATCGGAGGAGTTAGATTTCTGTTTAATTTTGTAATTTTTACAGGTAGATCAACTCCACCATATGTGGCTGTTAAATATCCCATTACCGAACCCCCTCATATATCCTTTTTTTCAATTTATCCGATTCTTCAATCATCGGTTTCATATATTTTACCGTTTGTTTTGCTACCGTCCTTCCTTCTAACGTCTGCGTGATATTCATTGTGATATTGATGTTTTTATCTCCGAATATATCAATAATCGATTCTTTTACATAATCTTTCAGTTTTTCAATTGGAAGGAACGCTTCTAGTCCACTTTCTCCTCCTCCAACTTTCTTTCCGTTTCCAATGTTAAATACCGTAGGCTTTGTCAGTATTCCCCCATCTTTAAACCACTGGACATCCAGAGACTTTACACTCGGAATTAATTCCGACAGATCAACGTTTCCGATACCTTCCTCATATCCATGTCCTTGCCACCCTCTTGCAAGACTTCCATATCTTGCTACTGTATATCGGATGGCTGCAAGCATATTGGAAAGTGGATCGTAGATATTTTTATCATATCCTTTCATTGCATAAGCTCTAAATGTTGGGTCAATGACCTGCATCAGTCCTTTGGATGGTATTCCTCGCTTTGCATTGATATCCCAGTTATTTATTGCGTTCGGGTTTCCTCCTGATTCCGTTTGCATCTGATAAAGTAATCTAGTCAAATTTGCTTCTGAATATTGGTTCGTCATCTGAAGCGCTCTTTTCGCAAGATTTCTCCACTGCTCTACTCCGGCACTTGGATTGTAATTGACATTCGACTGCGTATCAAAAATGTCTCTTACAAAATCAACCACTCCTCCAACCACCGTATTAACCGTTCCTTTTGCAACAGATATCCACGGTTCCACAACATTTGCCAAATCTGTAAACTTATCAATCGCAATCTGTACAATTTTATCCGGATTCGAAATATAATCCCATATCTGTCCGGTGAAACTTTTTACAGATTCCCACACGCCTCCGAAGAATTCTCCGATGCCTTTCGCAAAATGTGGAAGGCTCTCAAGAAAGCTTTTTGTTTCATTCGCTGGCATAATCTTAGTGCCCTTTTTTAATGGTAGTACTACATCCCTTCCTTCTGGGATAAACGGATCTCCATCCGGAGGAACGATCATCTCTTTATATGTGGATCCCTTCTGGTCATTTACAATGCCTAGTGTGTCTTTTTTGATTCCACCTGTTCCTCTTGCAAATTTGGGGACTTCCCATAAATCAAAATGTTTATCACTTCCCACTTTCTCAAGAATCCAGTTCACTCCCTTGATTACTCCATTTACTGCATTTCCGATCGGCTTAATAATTGCATTCGCAACACTGCTCATAACCTTTCCAAGGGAATCCTTCAATGTGCTGAAACCATTTTTGATGTAAGTCCATAATTTCGAAAATGCATCTTTTCCTTTTAAGTAAATGGAATCCCAAACTTTTCCAAGCGACTCTTTGATCGTATCCCATACCTTCGTAGCTGTATTCTTGATTCCATCCCATATTTCGCCCAAAAAACTCGCAAGCGGTCCGAATACAGCCGATGCTTTCCCGCTGATCCAATCCCATGCTGCTCCCAGTACCGCCTTGATTACCTCCCACACAGTCACAATGATTGCTTCGATCGCGTACATGGTTCCTTCTATGATTGCTTTTATCAAATTTACAGGCGTTTCAATAACGCTGTAAATCGCATCCCATATCCCCTGAAAAAAATCTTTGATTCCTGTCCAAACCGATTCTATGTCTCCCGAAATATTATTCCATAAATCAGAGAGCCATTCTTTGAACGATTCCCATTTGTCCGACAGCCATTCTGTGATACTTCCCCAGTTTTTTATAACTACAATAATTCCTGCGATTGCGGCCGCGACTGCTGCCACTATTGCTATAATTGGAAGTAACTGTATCTGCAATAATCCAAATGCATTTTTTACCGCCATAACCGTAGCTATAATTGGCGTTATAATCGTTACCACTGCTGCAATTCCCGCTAGTACTTCGATGAAATTTTTAATCGGTTCTGGGAATTTGCTGAATTTCTCTGCCAATTCAGCAATGAACTCCAGCACCGGTATCAATGCTTCTTGTATGTCTTGTCCAATAGATTCGAGTGCGTCATATATTTTTCTTGTCGCAGCTTCCGTTTTCTGAGAAGAGGTTGTCGTGTCATTTCCGAATTTTTCTGCAGTTCCAGATATATCTTTATATGTATCTCCAACCGAGGTCAGAGCTGCCATTGCCTGCAGTCCTCCATCTTCTGCCATTGTTCCAAACGCTTTCGCTGCGAGATTCGCCGCATCCTGCTGATTTGCACAGTTATTTATATCTGATACGATGGAATCAATTACCTCTTTTTGTGATGCTTTCCCATTCTGCCAAGCTTTGAACAGCTCTTCCGTTTTGTCAGAATATAAATCGATGGAATCTCCGATTGTTCCGTCTGCAAGCCTTGTCGTTACTTCGTTGATTGCATCATTAACCTTGTCCAGGTTATAGGCTCCACCTTCTAACCCATTTTGGAGTAACTGGAAGTACTCATCGGCCGAGTATCCAGCTTCTGCAAATTTTCCAGAATACTCAGACAGGTTATCTCCCAACTCATTGGTTTTATCTAGCCCATTCTGCGTTCCCTTTACCAACAGGTCCATTGCTGTTGTTGCATCTATACCAAAATGCTGCATCAATGCATTGACTCCACGCAAACTTTCAGACATGTCTACATCAAACGTATCCTCTAAAATCATACACTGTTCTGTGATATTGTATAGATCTGTGTCGTTCAATCCTTTTAGATTGTCTTTTACCAATATTATGGCATTTGCTACAGAATCAAACGAATCTCCAAGTCCGTCTTCATATATCCTCTTGATCAGGTCTGCATTCTTCTCTGCCGTATCTCCCGTTTCGTCAAATCTTGCATTTACCTTGATTGTAGCGTCTTCAATATTCTGGTATGTTTCAAGCGCATTCTGTCCGAGTTCAATTACCTTTTCTCCGAGTTCTGAGACTTGGTCTGCTGCTTCCATTAAATTCCCCGAAGCAATACCACTTCCGATATCGTTCAAAGCATCTTCTGCATCTTCAGAATTAGTTTTTAACCATTCCAGTTCTCTACTTACTTCGTCAATACCGGACCCGTCATCAACTTTATTCAGGGTTTCACGCATTTTCCCAAGATCCACTTCTGCCCCAAGAGCTTCCTTCGCAATCTTATTCAATGCTACCGTCAAGTCGTCCGAATTCGCCGTTCCGTTCTTTAGCGCATTCGTAAGCTTTGTTCCCAGAATATCCTGGAAATCATCCAGTGATTTTCCTGTGGCTTCCAGAAAAGTATTGAGCTGTTTCGTAACGGTTTTTAGCTTCTCCTGCTCATCCTGCATTTTGTTCATCTGAATGGTGTAGGATTTTAACTGCTGTTCTGTTTCGGCAACCGTTCTTTGAAACTCCCTATATTCTTTCTCTCCGATTTCTCCGTTCTTGAACATTTTTTCTACTTCACTTTGAGCCTGTTTTAAGGCTTTCAGTTTCGTACCTGTGTTTTCAATCGACTCCGAGAGAAGTTTCTGCTTTTGTGCAAGAAGTTCCGCATTCCCCGGGTCAAACTTCAGGAGCTTGTTTACCTGTTTTAGTTCGCTGTTGAGACTTGCAGATATTTTCTCCGTATTTTTTATAACTTTGTCAATCGGAGATGCATCTGCTCCCAATTGGATTGTGATTCCTCTTATTTTTTTGTTGGCCATATTTTCATCTCCTAAAAGTTATCAAAATCATCCTGCGTTGCTTTTCTCGTAGTTTTTTTCTTGGTTCCTTTCTGGTTGTCCACATACTCCTGTATATAGTCCAGGCAGTCCCCAATCGTCATATCTTCCATGTCTTCGCTGGTAAGCCCGGATTGTTTACAGGCATAATAAAAGGACTCTACCGTGAATAACTCTTCACTGGACGAGTCCTCATCTCCTATTTTTTTTTTGATTGTGGCATGGAATTTGATAACAGATCTTCCACTTCCGGTAATATTTCCTTTAGCGGAAATGTCTCGAATTCATCCAGCCATTCAATTGGATCTGGAATCGTTCTGTCTGCAGACTTAGCCATTGTCCAGATGATGTCATATAGAACATCCATATCCAGATGATCCAAATTCTCAAATGTTACACTGTTTAGGCTGATATCTTTCTTTTTTGCACCTCCGAATACTTTTGCAACCTTTAGGAGATCTGCGAAGTAATCTCTCCGGAACTGCGCTTTGTATCTTTTCGAAAGTGCTGCCGTCGATTTCAGTCTTACTGGTTTATCGTCTATATAAATTGTTTTTTCCAATTGTTTTCCTCCTGATCATCGGAGGCCGCATAATTGCGGCCTCTATATTTATTATGCTCCCGCTACTTCGGAAGCGCTTTCATATACTTTTGTGTACCATGCGTTATAGATTGCATCTGTGACTCCTGGCGTTGTTTTTGCTTTTACAATGCTATTATCCGGTCTCGGGCTTGCCACAATAGAAAGATCCGTTGTGTTTGGATCTCCTCCATCCTTTGTCTGACTTGCTTCTGTTGGTCTGTTTGCGGAGCAGTAATACAATACATGTCGAATTGCTTTCTTATCTCCCTGGAATTCAAACAGTAATGCGAATCTCTTGGTCTGCGCATCCGCATTTTCTACCAATACTCCGCCTTCTGTAAGCGTTTCTCCTAAAATGTCTTCTCTGAATTTGTCCGTAACCCTTGCCAGATTGAGATTTCCCTCGTATCCCTGATTGTTTGGATTTGTATAATAATCGATATCATCTGCTTTAAACCGAATCAAATCCCCGCTTGGGTCGATCGTCAGTGATACTGCTCCTGGAATTCTAACCGGCGTTTCGTAGGAAATACTTCCACCTTCCCCCTCTGTGATGGGTGCATAATATGCATTCCTCAAACCAAATTCAACTTTATTTTCAGCTGTTGTTCCCATTTTATTTCCTCCTGTCAAATATTGATTTCATATGCTTTCAAATACATATTTTCTGAATTCAAAAAGCTCTCGTATGATTCGTACGGGAGTTCATTATCATTTAATAGTTTCTTCATTTTGTTTTCTAATTCAACGTCTTTTTGCTCGCTGTAAACCTCTATAGTTACTCCGCATCCATCGTAATACACCAGATCATCCGCGTAGAAGTTATTATCTTCGTCTGCATAATATAAGATGTAGGGAAGTTCCGGCTCCTGTCCGACTTCCCAGTGATGGTATGCAACCCTTGGTAATACCGTCTTCAATAATTCTTTTAATTCTGGAAGCGTCATCCTTGTATTCTCCCTATCAATTCCTGCTCATATTCTGCAATCGCCTGTGCTTCTGCTGGTGCAATGTGCGGTTTTCCCGGCACTCTTCCGCCACCACGTTTTGCATGCCCTTTTTCCAGAAGATGTGTAAGTCTGTAAGACGGATCCTTGTTGTATACTTCTGCTCCACCCCGATATGATTCGTATGTCCAGTTTTTGTAGTAATGGATTCCCTTTCTTCCTGGTCCTACCGGACTTGTGTCTTTCAGTGTCTTCACCGTCTTTTTTGCAACATCCACAGCCGCCTCTTGAGAATTCACTTTGATATCGTCGGCGTATTCTCTCAACGCTTTTGATATTTCTATCCCCAATTGGTCTGCTTTAATCTTTTTTCCCATTTTTATCGCCCAGCTTCTCGGAACATGTAAGTTCAAGTTCTTCCTGATTGATTCTATACGCCTTTACTACTCTGAGTCGTTTCCCTTCGAATATGACTTCGTTTTCACCGCTGTATTCGTATGGATGTATGATCAGAATTTTAACAACCTGTATTCCGGATTGTCCCGCCGTATAAAACTCTTGCCTGGAAACCGGCCGTTCACAACAGCAAACCATCGTCTCTATTTCTGTCATTTTTTGCTGTCCAAGATCATCTTCCACACGCTCTCCAAGTGCAATCAGTGTCACTTCATCATCCCATGTAAGATTATCCATCTGCAGCACACTCCTTTTGTATGATCAGGTTTTTCAGCCGTAGATCTATACTTCTTGGAATTGTTCCACCTTCCGGATGTTTATATTTCCATGTTGCCCAATCCAGCACGAAGAGGATGTGATCGTCATCCTCTTCGTTTAAAATGATTCCGTGTGTATTTTTACATTCGGATACTATACCTGATATGATCAAGTCGAGTATATCATCCCGCTTTGATGTTGAGATTCCAAGTCTTGCTTTCAATAGGTCTATTACTTTCTCTACCATATAAATTCCTTCTATTCATTTTCTTCCGGCTGAATCAATGGAACTCCGATCCGGTTCTGTTCCGTTGATAATTCTGTAATTCTCGCTTTGTTTTTCTTTCCTTTATACTCGTCTCCGACTTCGTATACATGGTCGTTATCTTGTAGATCACTGAACCCGTGAATCACTCTATACTTCATCTATTACGCCCCCTGTGCTTCTGTCTGATTTACAGTCGTTTCCTCGTTTTTGTATGTAATGTAGAAGCCTGCTTCTTCATCCGTTTTTTCTACATCGTATCTCACGATACCTGCAAGTAACTTACCATAGATCTGGTTGTCCACCCATTCCACACTTGTCCTCTTTCTGTCAAAATATGTGACAAAGGAATATGCGTCTCCTACGAATCCAACCATATCTCCGGCTTTTCCTCCGATCATGTCATCATCCAGCACGACCACTTCTCTTCCTAACAACATTTTTCCACTCTGCGTAACAATGGAATCCTGCAGTAAGTATCTTCCGTTTTTATCTTTTAATTTGTCAAGTTCTGCATACAGTGAAGCAGATACGTAAAATTTAATTGGATATACTTTCTTGATGTCTTTATTTACCAGATCTTTCAGTCCATCAACTCCAACCACTGTTTTTGGCGTAGCTGTTTTCAATACCGCTGCGATATCCGCATTCGTTGTGTTTAATGACTGCGAATTAATATCGTCACGAATTAATCCAGTGACATCATAATCCGCGTCATCGATGATTTCCTGAGAGATCGGGATGTATCCTCTTCTTGTTTCCACCTCAAATTTAATTTCCTTAATCGTCGGTTTTGCCAGTTCTGGATTCTGAGCCAGCTCTTTTACCGTGCTCATCTTACCATCAGACTTCGTGATTACTGGATATTTACCGTTTGAACTATTGACCGGAACTGTCTTTACATATCTCTTCAGGTCAACTTCAGTCTCCGGTGTTTTCTGCGGAGTCAGCAGCTCCTCCGGGACCAGTGCTCCTCCCTCCACTGATGTATAACCGTCTCTGAGCTGACCTTTTGATCTTACGTAAGCATTGATTCCTTTTCTTACTTCTCTCATTTCCTCTTCTTTTCCCACGTCTCTTTTTTCTCCTTTCTTTCCTTTTGGTTCTTTTTCATTCAGTGTCCGAAGTTCCGCATTCAAATTTGTCAGTTCTTCTTCTACTTCAGTTTTTCTTTCTTCGTGCGCGTCTTTTTCTTCATTGAATTTGTCGATCTCTCCATCCAAAGTGCTTCTCTCTTCCTCCGTCTTTGCTTCTCCGATCGCTGCCTCCAGCTCCTTCTCTCTTGTGTCAAATTCAACATCTTTTTCTCTCAGCGTATTTAATTCCGCCGTTCTTTCTTCAATCTTTTTTGCTAACATCAGCTGTTTCAATGCCATTATTTGCTTCCTCCTTTTAATTTCCACAGACTATTATGTCTCCATTGTTCAATCTGTTTTTCTCTATACTGCTCTACTTCTCTGTGTCTTGCCTGCACTCCGGTATCTTCATAAGCCGGAAAAGTACACACGGAAACTTCGTATAAATAAACTTTTCTTATAGTCCATTTTACAGTTCCGTCATCTCTCCATTCTGTTTCTTCATCCAGAATGTCGAATCCAAAGGAACACTGGTCCACATCTCCTCTTTTCACACGTTCATACAGATTCATGGCATCCGTATCTTTTTCATTGATTTCGATTTCTCCATATAATCCATGTGTATCAGCCGTCAGTTTCAGTGTTCTCGCTTTATTTCTCCCCAGAACCAGCGTTGTATCATGGTTCGTTAGCGCCCTAATATCATTTCCGAGTGTTTCGTCAAACGCTCCCGGATCAATCGACTCATAAGCTCCCGCCCATAATTCTGTTTCAGCATTGAATACTGCAAAATAACCGGCAATAATCTTTTTCCCATTCTGCTCTTCCCTGGCTTCAAATTCTGTTTGCCGTGTTCTGGTCAGATTCTTTTTTTCTCTGTTTTCCACTTTATTCATCACCACCCTTCAGTTTTTTCTGTTCTCCAATCATTCCCTGCGGAATAAAGTTCTCCAGAATAATCAATTCATCGAGTCCTTCTTTTGGAGAATCTCCAATCAGATTCAGCACATCATTTCCTGTATAGATTCCTCGAATGTATAGATTCATTCCTATCTCTGCAAGCTCTTTCGTGTCATATGCCATCAAACTCTTGGAATTGCACTTGAAATACCAGTTTGGATTTAATATCAATCCTTTTGTGAGCGTCTGCTGGAACACATCTGCAATCGCTTTGACCCTTGTCCGAACGAAATTGTTATATTCATCCTTGTTAAATGATCCAACGCCTACAAAAAAAGGCGGCACATCCAAAAGTGCTGCCACCGTTTTTTTATCCAGTTCCACCGAGTCATTGATCGCAATATCTTGGAGTGATAACGGCTTTACTTCCGCTACATCCATAAGTTCTGCCGGAATTACCCAAGGTTCTCCCGGTTTTGCTTCTCCAAGATATTTCTTTTTCACCTGTTCTCTTCCAGCTTCTGTTGCCATTTCTTCCTGCAGAGCATCTACTTTGATAATGAGATTCGGCATATATTTTCCGCTCATGAATTCTCTTTTGGTTGCTGTTGCCTGCTTCAGATTCCTTGCAATATCCTTTAACGGAATCCGATATCCAGTTCCTTTCCACGGATGTTCCGGATCCGGATTGATCACAAAATGTAATACCTCGTCCGGATCGTATTCTTTATTGTCATATAGGATTTTATAAGAATCTTCTGTCTCCAGGAAACTCACTGCCGAAGGTCTGAGCGGCTTTAGGTCTTTAATCAGTCCATCTTCCATAATCGGAAACACCACCGCATTTCCATCTCCCGGAAGAAGCATCGAGTATACGATATTAAATACCCATGCTTTTCTCGTCATTAAAGAATATGGTTTAATGTCAATTTTTCTGGATAGTTCATTTTTGATCCTTATGTCCCCGGATTCTTTGTTTTCCATCAAATGGATTGTCATCCCGGATACCAGATCCGCAATCTTCTGACACGCAGCTCTTATTTCCGGGTTTTCAGATAGTAACGTGTATCCTGACGGTAATATAAAGTCCGAGAACGTTGCTCCTTCGTATACGATTACCTGGCTCTTTGGCTCTGATCGGATATCTATTTTCTTCTTTTTCTTCTTTCCCATTTATTCCATCTCCTCTGTCGTTCTGTTTAGCCATTTCTTTGCTACATTTCCAAGCGCCATATCATCTAACATCTGACAGCAGCTAAATACACCAGCATCGAACAAGTCGATTCTTTCTGTTCCGCCATCTCCGTCTAATTTTTCATATTGGATCATATCGTCCGTTTTTTCAATTGCTCTTACATTCTGTACGCAATATTCGAACGCTTCCGAATGCAAATAATAAAATTTCTTATTTTTTACCTTTACTTCAATATGTCGAAATCCTTCCGATTTCACATAATAATACTGAGGCTGGTCCTTGATATTGAACCCTGCTTTTTTCATTTTCAGAAAGAATTCTCGACCAAATTTTTTGTCAAATCCGACTTTTTTGATCTTAAATCCCATCTTTTTCATAGAAATAAACCAGTTTACGATATCATCCGGAAGTACCGTTGCAGTGTTGCTCATGGTCAGCCATCCGTCTTCCTCCCACCCAAATAGTGGTATATTGTCATCGTCTGCTTTTTCAACTGCTGCTACTCTTGGGAAGAACGCATGTGTGATACAAATATCAACGTCCTTGTACACCCCATATAACGCACCTGCCGTTAAATCGTGCAACTTTGATAAGTCAGCTCCTCCATACCAGTTGATCGGAAGTCTCGCCAGCTCTTCCAATGTCCAATGGTATTGATCATCTGATGCCCGGAATTCATTAATATCAAAATATGCATTCAGCGCATTCGTGAAAATATTCAACGTTTTGTTCATGTACTCCGATCGCAACTGCGGCTCATTCATTGCCTGCATTGCGTCATCCATTAAATCATCCGGCGTTACCGTGATTCCAATGGATGGCGTGCACATCTCTAATACTTCCGGATCATAAGGAGTCGTGACTTCTCCTTTGCTGTTTATTATGTTTCCTTCTTTATCCTGATCCGCCTTGCAAATAAAAATAAAATAGGAATCGTATGTCTTTTCTTTTGTTGTTCCGTTCAATACATTCTGCAAAGTCTTTAATCTCTTTGCCAGAAATCCATCTGGGATATCTCCTGCAGTGGAAATTCCAAGAAGTAATTTGTTTCGATACGCTTTCATGGCGTTCTTCATCAGTGTATACTTCTTAGCTCCTGCTTTTTTCCAGGAATGCAGCTCGTCCAATATCAGGCAGTTGCAGTTTAAGGAATCCAGCTTATCTTCCTGGTTTGCAATTGCGTATATATCAGCTGTTCCATCTCCAAAATCAATACTGATAGAATGTTCCTGATTGTTATCCCGGATTCTTAGCTTTTCTACATCTTGTCTCAGTGGTTCAATATTATCCCGCAAGAAGCCAAATGACTCCATCGTCTGTTTCAGAGAATTCGCTACAATATACGTCTTTGCTCCTGATCCACGGTCAAGGACACTTTTTGCTTCTGCCAGTGCAGCGCTGAAAGATGTTTTTCCTTGTTTTCTTGGTAAAAAAATAAGCGCTTCATTGAAACGCCTAATATCTGTTCCTTTTCGAAAAAATCCGAATAGGTTTACACATACAAATTTCTGCCAGTCTGTTAAAATCATTGGAGTTCCTTTGAAGCTCACTCCGTTTTTATCTTCTCCCTGTACATGATGTACGGTTCCCTGGATCAAATCGATTACAAAATCGAACTCCTCCTGCCGAAAATCCAGGTCTTCTCTTTTTAAATCTGCAAGGAATCTCTTGCAAGCCAATATCCTGTCATTGTTTGCCAGCACCTTTCTATTTTCTATTTCTTTTGCATATCTTACAGCCGTTTCGAAATGCGGTGATGTAATATTGGATAGATCCACTTGATCACTTTTTCTTTTGGCTCTCTAATAATGTCGCAAATGCAGATTTTTCTTTTTTCGGCTGCTCAATTTCTGCATTGTATGTTTTTGCGTTCAGCATCAATCTATCGGAGTATGTTCCTATGTCTTTTCGGAGGTTTTCCATCGTCGTAAGAATCGGCGATTTTTTCCCACCGCTACGCTCCGTTTCTACCATCGTCTCAAAATCCATTTCTTCAAATTTTTTGCTCAGGATATTGTACTGATAAAGCATGTCCGCATATACTTCAATTACTTGATTATACTGGGTTTTGTAGGTTCCAAGTTCTTTCATATATTCAATTGTTCTCTTTTTGATACTGTCTCGTTCCGGTGTCCTTTTCGACAAAATCGCCACCTCCTTTTTATGTGAAATTTATTTTTGAAACACCCGCGCTATTGGAAAGAGTTCCCTACACCGATTCCCGAAATCAATTTTCTGATTCCGAAAGGGAGGGGGGGATATGTTTTTGCCTCGAACTCCTTGCATTCCATTCCTATCATCTGTTCCAATTTCTCCTACTAATCCGTATATGGTTCGTTCCTTTGCCATTCGTCGAACTCCTTTTTTCTTTTTCTCTGCCAATACTTTCCTTTCTCAGTAATTTTCCCTGTTGTTCTATCGTGGAATGTATCGTGTCTTTCTCCCGATACACTGATCAGGTTCCAGTCTGTATACCCAAGTTCCGGATATTCCTCTACCGGATAAATGTGATGTACAGTTGTTGCTTCTTCAAATTTTCCAAACCGCTTCGCTTCCTGGCATTTATATTGATCCCTTCTCAGAATCTTTAGCCTCTTACGTTTCCACCGTTTTGTTGCATAAAAACTTTTCGTTGCCATTTCTACCTCTAAAAAAGCAGCAGTCCACCGACCGCTGCCCTCTTTGCTCTTTTTTCGATGGTATCATAATAACACAGAAAGTTGTCCTGTGATTACGGTTCTTTTTTAAATTTTTCTTGACAGCAACCAGTAAAATCTCCTTCTTCTGTCGTAATACATGTCCTTTCCGCAAGGTATTTTCTTCGCATCTCTCAAGTATCTGTATGTAGCATAATCCTGTGTGACACCTTCCAGAATCCACGGATATAGTTCCGGATCCGCTTCGATTGCTGTCTGTTCAATCACTTTGCATTTCTCTTCCAGCTCCGTTCTTCGGATGGCAAGATGCTCCGTCGCACTTCCCTGGCTTGGACTCCCTTTCCCTTCCTTACTGTATTCTATGGATCTGACTGTATCTGTCATTCCTGTCAGTTCTCTTCTCCAGTCTGTATATTGTAAGCAATGGTAACGCAGTTCCAGGAATCGATGTTTATTGATTTCATATTTTTTCTCGTTGATCGGTCTTACGTCCGGCATTCATGTCCCTCCCGTTTGTTGTACTCTTTGCAAATATAAATCATCCTACATCTCTCCTTTAATATCATACTTCTTTGCCATGTACCCGATCACATCCGTTACTTCATAAGCCGGCTTCTTAAACCGTTCCATAGCCTTCTCATCCGGCTTACTCTCTGCCATACCGCCATAATGCAGCTCACTATCGTTCTTCCGCTGTTTGCGGTCTCTGCGTTGCTTTCTCAATCCCTATCACCTTCTATTCGTCGTTTTGAAATTCTAACATTTGCCTTTATAGTCAAACTCTTTCCCAAAGAAATTTGCCGAATCAACCGGAACAAATCCTCTTCTTCCGTTTTTTACATATACAAAACATTTCCCATTGTCTGTGATATCGTAGCTACTCACTCCTCCTACAATCTTTTCCTCTCCAGTTTTATAGATTATTAATAGATCAAATGTCCAGCCCATTCTTCCACCTCCGCTAATTCCTAATGTTTCAGTTTACCGAAAGTATGTAGTCCTTGTATTTTTCCAGCAATGTTTCAAGTCGAATACAATCATTTGATTTTTCATCATATCCTGCAATAAAAAATCCTTGTTCAATAGTACATATTCTTAAATAGAGTTTTTTATATATCCACCTGTATAATTGTCTTTTCATTTGACATTCCTCCACAAAATCATAATTTTTTAAAAACCGCGTCATTTTTTGCCGAGTTGTGTGTATATATATATGAGAGTGGGTGGGAGTCCCACTCTGTTGACTCAGATCAGCAGTTCCTTGGGCGGGTCGGATTCCCTCGGAACTGCTGCCATCTTCTTTCTTATCTCCTATCTTTTTGTTCATCTCTATGTCTCCTTTTCGTAGACTGTGCAGTTTTCCGCTTCGCACGGTCTGTCTTTTTTCGTCTGCCAATAATAATCGCACCAGATGCTTCCATTTTGTTCGTCTCTCCATTTGCACGTCCTGCACAGATGTCTGTCTGCATTCGCCGCTGTTGGCTTTGAAACATCTGCAGAATAGAAATAGTATCGGACCGTGGAAAGATTGTATCCGGTTTCTTCTGCGATTTCTTTTTGTGATTTCCCCTCCGCTTTTAATTTTCGAACGATCATTCGCTTTTCAGATATATCTTCTTTTTTCTTTCTCTTATTTCTCAGATGGTAGCTCACGTCACTTACGGTGATTCCTGCAATCCTGGCAATCTCTTTTTTGCTTTTTCCTTGTGTATCCAATTCACGGACGATCTCGCTTGTCCTTTTCTTTTTCATGATTTTCTCCATCTCTTTTGCATATCTCAAAATATTCGCACCAGATACAACAACTTGTGCAACCTTTTCCTTTTGCTTCGAATATCCAGTGGATCAGACGTGTCATCATGTTTCCTACTCCAGCCATTCATTTTCCAAGTAACAAAATCCATAGACGCATGCAGCCGTTAGAATTATCCAGAATATCCAAAACAAAACCGTTCCATATCCAGACTCCAAGTAGTCCACGGTTTCCTCTATGGTTCTATCTGCATAAAAATCTGTATTTTCTGAAATCGTCCCATCTCTTAGATCTGCAAAGATGGTACCTTCAAATTCTGGTTTTGTTCCATAATATTTATATCTTATATGGCTGGATTCTTTTATGGTTTCTATGTAATCTGCCCCCGGAATATCAAATTTGTCACTGCCAAACGTAATCTCGCAAAAAGAGAGTTCCTTACACGTCATGTCTTCGATGTCAATGACATCCCATGTCCAATACGTTTCTGTCGTTGTATATGTTTCTGATTTGCCATTGACAGTTCTCGTTTTGGTTACCGTTCGCGCATGCTTCGTGTACTTCTCTTTCACTTTTTCTACATACATGTATTCTCCATCGATTTCAGGATAAGTAACTGTATCGACCGCTTCTAAAGCACCATACACAAACGCATTTCCCACATTTGTATCCATGCCATATCGGAATAAATCTGTGCTTTCTATCTTGGCCGCCTTGTTATAGATTTCATTTTTATCCATCTGATGTTCTGAAATCTTTCCGGAAATCAGAACGCCGATCAAAGACATCACGGCTATGATCACAACACTCGCTATTATCTCTCTCTTCGTAATCTCAAAATCGCAAAAATCAAAACCTCTTCTGTTTTTGTATCTTCTCATATCTATTCCTCGAACAAATTTTGTGGTGCATCTGACGAAACTTCATAATCGATATATGTATAGTCCTGGACCTCGTATCCCAGCATATTCAAGAATATTTTCGTCGGGAACTTCCGCACATACCTGTTGTATTCTTTGATCTGCTTATTGTAATTACTCCGACATTCTGCAATCAGGTTCTCCGTCATTGATAACTCATTCATGAGCTGTTTATAATTCTCGTTGGACTTCAGCTCCGGGTAGGCTTCTGAAACTGCTGTAATAGCCATTGTTACGTTTTCAATGTCTCCAGTCTTTCCGCGACCTTCCATGATGGCCGTCAGAGTATCTGCTTCGTGCTGATCATACTGCTTTACGCAATCCGCAAGATTATACACCAAATCTACCCTCCTCTTTTCCTGTACCTTAATGTCTGACTGTGCTGTATTCACCTGCTCTTCTAATGCGATTGCCTTATTCTGAGAGTTCTGTACGCAGAATACGCACAGTAATATCACTGCAACAACTGCTGCTCCAATAATTAATGGTAACTTCCACTCTTTCTTAGTATTTTTTTCTTTCATTTTCCGTTCCTTTCTCCTCCGGCCGTAACGCCGGAGGTAATCTATGATTGACTGGTTACTTGTGATACAACACCAGAGGTGCTACGCCTTTTTGATATACTGATAGGCTACGCCTTTAACTCCAGCTTCTGTCTCTACCCACACAAACATCACATGTGCATGTTCCCCAAATCCAATTACTTTCCCTTGGCCGGAAATATTTAATTGGTCATGAATATACACATCCTTAAATTCCACGGTATCTCCGATTTTTAGGTCTTTGTAACTCTCAAGCATTACAGGTAATTCCTCCCCATCAGGCTCCTAAATTCTTCCCTCGTGTGGGTTTCCTCGTATTTCCTTTGACAGTCTTTCTGAATCAGGCGCATATTTGCCTGGTTATTATGTACCGCTTCCGGTCCATCCAGGTGATGTTCCAGACATAAGTAAACTTTAAATCCTTCCGCTTCTGAAATCTGCCTTCCTGGTTTTCCTGGAAATACGTGATGTTCTTGGATTTCCTGGTGTTTGCGGTAATTATGGTTAAGTTTCATGCAGAGATAACAGGTACCGTCTTTGCAGTGTAGAATACTTGCTTTATGTTTCTTGCGCTTTTTCTTCTTTTTAGGCTTTGGGAACATCAATTCACACACTCGATTTCCCTTCCTTCCTCGTCTACCTCTTCCGTCAAAAGGTTTTGCCAGAACTCCGGATCCACAAAGATCTTGAAACTGGTATTCTTCATGCTTCTGATCTTCTTCTCTAAGACTGCTGCCAGATATGTTCCTATCTCTTCTTCGGAAAGCTTGGCCAGATACTGTCTTCTGGTCCCGTAGGCGCTTTTTACTTCCCGTTCCGGCTCTTCCGTTGGATTCAATACGCTTTCCGGACAATACTGAGGAAAATCTTTGGTCAATTCTGTTTGCCCCGGAATCTGATCTTCTTCTAGTATTTCCTGGTGCTCGCTGGATTTTTGCGCCGGCACAATTTCCTCTCCTTGGCTCTCCTCTTTTTCTGGTTCAGTGACCGTCTGCTCTGCGGTGCTGTCGCAACCGTTTTGCTCTTCTCTTCCAATCTCTTCAGGTCTTCCAGTCTCTCCTCTGCTTCCCAAAGCACTTGTTCCGTCATCTTTTAACTCCTTTCCTTCCACCGTATGTACTGATCCGCTTTCATCCTTTTTAACTTCTTTTGCTTGATCAGATTTCTTTGGCTTGTCCTCTTTTCTTGGTTTTTCTGGTTTTTTCGGTTCTTCTTTCTGTTCATACAGTGGTTCTCCATATACTCTCTCGTAAATCTTTTGTACCGGTTCTGACACATCCGGATAATTCGGGAAACAGATCTCTTCGAATGCCATAGCCAGGTCGATGTAGGTATACTCTTCCGGTTCCGGAAGAATCCCATTTACCTTATACGGCATCACTCGGATACTCCTCTCCTGCATCATGACATTTGCCTTCTCGAGACGAAGCGCTTTAAACTTTGTCGGGTTTACCATCGCAAGGATATCTTCCTCAATTCCTTTCCGATCATTGCCTATATCTTTTCGGGACCAGTCCACCATTTTCAGGAAGGTATCTTTCTCGTGAAATACTTGGATTGCCAAGAGTTTCATCCAGTCTTGTGTCTCTTCTGGTGTCTGTGCGACGTCGCACAACTCCATCTGAGGACTGAACTTTGATTCCGTCTCCCGGATGATGGTTTTTGCTTCCCTCAGATCTTTCACGGTCGCTTCTGCCGGGACTGTCTCCCGGATCTCTTCCGGGAGTCCTAACATTTCCGTCAACTTACTGCTGCCATATCCTCTCCATCTTTCATCAATCTCCGGGCTGAATCCTCCGATGCTGTAGGTGTCATTGATTTCCATGAACCGGATCGCTGTCGGCCTGCTGATTCCAAAATTTTCTTTTGCATAATCAAACAGACTTTGGTACCCTTTCTGCTTATACAATTCGTCCTGCGCCGTTTTCTTCAAGTAATATCCTACGGCCACAAACCCTTCAGTGATATTGTTGAGCTCATTTTTGATAATCCCGGTCATATCATCCAGGTTGTCAATGGCTCTTACTTCGCTCATATTGTTAAATGACATCTTTCTCCTCCTAACTTACTGCTGCCTTTTCTACTTCCATCAGATCTGCTTCCAACACGTCTACCAGAAGCTTTCCGGCCAGTTTCCCGTGCCAAACTTTGTTTTTCCCTTTTCTCAGCTCGTCAAATTCTTCTACCCTTAACTTCCTGCTGATCTGTGCTAATTTAATGTCTTCCTCTGTCAGGCGTTTCTGAATTGCCTGCTGCCATCTCCGTATAAATGATTTTGCTTCCTCAAAGTCCGCATTCTGGTTATCCCCTACGGTCCTCTTCTGCCTGGTTGCTCCGTCCGGTTCTATTTCCAACGTGTAGTATGGCTTGTCCAGCTCCGCTGTTTTCCGAAGAAATACAATATAAGTCTCCCTTCTCTGGATCCTGTCAAAATAGCGGTCGCTACTATGCAGGCAATGGCCAAGAATTTTTCCTTCCTGGATGATATCCTCGATCCGTTCCGGAACCACAATCGAATACTTCTTTCCTTCGTATTCATATTTTTCTTTGATCTCCGCATGGATCCGATCAATGTCCGGGAACTTTTCTGCAATCTCACCTGCTCTTCTGGCTATGTCCTGTCCACCACACATGCTGACCACTTCGTCATGCGCTGCTTTTAAGTTCTTTGGCTTGTAATTCTTCTCGATCCTGGTATCGATCTTTAACCGATTGGCAATCAGCATATAGTCTTCCCAGTCACTGATCAGTTCTAAAGGTCTTCTTCCCGTGAGATTCTTCTGTTTCTTCAGGTAATTGCAGATCTTCCGTTCCGACATCCTGGTCAGCATGAGTTTTAAATTCTTTGGCCGGATTTGATTCTCGCTGAAATATCTGATCACTTCATCCGGAATGATGGTATCCATCGCCTTTTCTCTTCTTAACCATTCCAGGTAGATATCGCCTCCGCGATTTTCTCTCAGACGCTTCATTCTGGCTTTATCGATCCCTAAAGACTTTGCTAAGTCTTTTATTGCATTGCAGGTATTGATTGTTGATCTTCTATCATGCATTCCTTCTATTATCAGCTGCCCCAGCCCCGCTTTTGCAAACTGTTCATACTGCGGATGCTGTTTCCATCCTTCAACGTATTCTTCCGGGTCAAACCGCTCCACATCTTTCGCCATTTCTGCAAGTCCCGTTCTCTTTAATTCTGCTTTGGCCAAAGACGCAAGTGTTCTTTTATAGATCGCTCCTTCGTAATTGTAGTACCAAGAATAATAGCTTTTTCCGTTTCCGATCCACCGCATATGATCTTGTTTATATAGATCCCACACGTAAGCCATTCCATAAAACCACTTATTATAGATCACCCTTCTTATCTCTTCTACTCCCACATCCGTATGCTCATAGTTTCCTTTTTGCAAATGCTTCCTGCATCGGAACATCCGGATCACAAATCCATCTTCACACCTTTGGATGAGATAAGCCGTTTCGCGATCCGTCCATATGTTTCCTGCTTTTCCTCGTGCTTTATACTGGATTTTTCTTCCGCAGCATCTGCAGGTTCCATACTGGTTATGTTTTGGATTTTTTATCGGTACCGTCCTTTCACACCAGGTACAGTATCCTTCCGTTGCTCCCTTTCTGGAATACTCGTAAAAGATAAAATGATCTCTGATCGCATGCTTATCTACCCAATGGATCCAGTCTTTTGGAAGATCCGGCACCTTGTCCATTTCCAGATCCCATGGCTCTGTCTCCCTTTTATACTTTTTCTTTAATTCTTCCTTTCTCACATTCTGTTGATACTCTAAAATTCCTTTGTATCCTCCGACTTCGGTTTTTAGATACCTCTTGATGTTTCGGTTTCCTTCAGGATTGATATATCTCCCGGAATAATAGGTGTATTCCGGCCAATCCAGCATATCTACTTTGGCATTTCTCCATTTTTCATGCTTCACATCCCATGTGATAAACTCCCCTGTTTCCTTGTTGATAAATAATTCATATACCGGTTTATTCAATCCCAGTCTCATCTCTTCCACCAGGAAAAATGCAACCTTCAGGATTCCTTGCAGTACCTGGCATCTCAGATAGATCCCGTATTTATATTGATAGAGATCTTCTTTTCTCCACTGGTTTTTTCGTTCTACCAGTTTCGGAACGTCCATTCCTGCCTTTTTCATCATGGCCGGTGTTGCATAGAGTTTTCTCAGCTTCCGTAACTGTTCTTTTCTCATACCTCCGCCACCTTTCCATTGATGTCATACCAGGTATCCGGCTGGATTCCCTGTTCTCCGACCGTATATACGCCCAGTTCTTCTACGTGTCGGCTGTTTCTCTCTTCTTTTACAAATCCCAAGACCGTTCCCGGTGCACCTTTCGCGATCGGATTCTTTCCCCGGACGATTACAAAATCTTTTCGTGCTTCTCCATGGTCTGTTTCTACATGTCCTGTCTCCATCTGCGGATGCTCATACATGTATTTCAACGCATGGGCAACAAATTCTTCGATCGTCAGCTTCTTGACCAACTTAATCCGAGTACAAGAGATCTTGGAATCTCCGTAGTCTTCGTTGATGTCTCCATCTGCCAATACAATGTAATAGACCGACTCTTCCATGTTTCCGTAATAATTCAGGCAATCCAGAGGATTCTCCGCGCAATGGAATCCGTTCTTTCTGCAGTTTGCTTCTTCCTCTTCAAACCATTTCCCTTCCTCGTACCGGAACGTCCCGCGCCCCATTGTACAGGTCAGATCTTTATGAAATGCTTTATATGCCATCATCATTTTTCTTCACCTTCTTTCTGGAAGTAGTCTCTCGCCCAGTGGAATACCTGCAGATCCGGAGCATACGTGATTCCTTTCCTAACCAGCTCCCCGGTCTTTGTCTCAATGTATTTCATGCAGTCTTCCATGTTTTTTGTTCGACGTCGCACAAGCCTTGCGAAATCCTCTTCCATACACAGACTCTTTAAATAATCTGCTACCGGCTGCACCGGAACATACTTGTCTTTATGTGCTGCAGCTTCTATCTCCAGTTTTCCTAATGCTGCATTCATCCAGTCTGTCAACTCTCCACTTCCAGACAGATAACTTTCTACCAGGAATTCCGGTATCCCATTTTCCTTGGCCAATATCTTCAAATGCTCTGTATCTCCTGCTTCCAGTAACCCGTCTGCGCAGGCATTGATTTCTTCGTAACTATCAAAATTTCCAAATATCTCATACATGGTTTCTTCTCCTTTCGATTTCGTCCCGGATCCACTCCGAGTAACTATGCTTCCCACATTCACTTAGGATCAGCTGCTTCTTCGACAGCTCCCAGAGTCTTCTCCAGTGTTCTTCGCTTTCCACCTGTCTTCCTTTGCTTGTCCGAAAGTCATTGGCCACCCACTTTTCCAGATTGTGTTCGATCATGTTTAGAATGAATCGGTCTTCCGTGTGAATGTGAACCTCACAGGATTGGTTCAAGCGTCCAAGTGCTTCGTTGATTGCGATCAGGTTTGTCTCGTGGTATGTGCTTTCTGTCTCTCCAAATCCATGCACGGTCCTTGGTTCACCATTCTTCATGCATTCCAGGACATAACCATAACTCTTCTTGGATTTCCTGGTACTTGCACTGTCTGTGCCTATGTATATGTGTACTTCAAACATCTTTTAAATTCTCCTGTTTATCCGGATCATTGTATAGTACCTGTATTTATATCCGGTAGCTTGATTTGTCCCTTCAAAATAGCTTGACTTGTCTATGTAGTAGCCTTTCTTTTCCTTTGGCTTCTTTGGCCATCTGACAAAACGTTTTTGTTCCGGCTCTGGTACCGGAAGATTCCTGGATGCGGAATAGCTTGTCTCTACCAACTTCTCGTTGTACCGATTTGCTGTTTCCGGAGTCTTCGTGATGTATCCGGCCAGATCTGCAAACCCTCCTTCTTCATACAGGTGTTTAAAATCGATTCTTCCGTGTGTCCAAGCTTTCTTCAGAATCAGATCCGTATCTGCCTCCCGGTTGATCACCACATGAATGTGCCATGCTCCTCTTGGACCTACTTCGATATTCCGCATCCACCGAAGTTCATACCCTCTTTTCTTGTATTCCCTTCGAATGATTCTCATTGCCTCTTGGAAATCTTTCTTTGCTGCTTTCATGTCCGGAGGTCTCTCCTCTTTTTTGTAGGTGAAAAGAGCCAGAAAATCATTCTCCTTAAACCAAGTCTTTAATTTATGTCTTGCTTTCCTTTCTTTGTTCCACTGATTTCTCTTTTTGATCTGGTCTGGTGTGACATCTCTTTTGACTCCTCGTTTCTCGCCCGGAGCCCCGTACTTCCCATCCAGATATTCATATACTTCAACGGAATCTTCGAATATGTATGTCAGTCTCTTATATCGTTTTATCATTCCATTTGTGTCCTAACTTTAATATTCTTAACAAGTGATAAAAACGGGCTGGAATCCCGTTTTTCTTGACTTTTTAGGCCCACAATGGTACTATGATTGTAGGTATTTTTCCATAGTACTTTATGGGTCTGCTGACATCTGCAAATGTCAGCTTTTTTCTTTGTCAAGATTCATAATATGATTTCTACCTCTACTCCGTTTTCTTTTGCTACACTCTCTGCATATTTCCGTACCTCTTCCATTGTTCCAATTCTGCTTTGCAAATTGCTTATCTCGCCGCTGCTGAATTTGATTGCCTTAGAATACCGGATTATTTTCAATGGATTTTCTCCTCTCTGAAATCTCTGCATACTTCTCCTTTTCATTCTCCTTCTGGATCTCCCTTGCAATCTTAATCACCGCCTGCAGGAGCCCCAGGATTGCAAATCCAAGTATCATCTGCAGGAGTCCTGGTAATATTGGCATTCCATCTTCAATCGCCTGTGCAGCACTCCAGATCAGAAGCACTCCTGCAGCGGCCGTCAAAAATATCAGTGTATTTTTTAAAATGCTCTTTGCTTTCTTTTTTCTTTTTATCTGTTTTAAACTCATTTCTTATCCCACCTCCTTTTTTCTCTCATTTCTTGCAAAGCTTTCTGCTACTACACTTACTTTTTCTCCAAATACGCATTCTATAATGTCATCTATGGTTATTTTCTTGGCATCTGAATACTCAACCCGTAATTCGAATTGATTGCTTAATTCCATGCTTGTCACTTCCTTCTCTCTTGATTTCCTTTCCTATTACTCCTATACTTTAGATACAGGCACTGCCATGCCGAGTACATTAAAGAAAGGAGTAACTCTATGCAGGATCCATTTGTTATTGATAAAGCTACTTACAAAATAATGAAATACATTTACCGCCACCACGAAGTTACTCTTGGAAAAATCCGTGAAAAATTTGGTGACGAAGGATTGGTCATAGCAACTTATCTTTGCCCAGAAAAATTTGCCGTTTATCGGACCGAAAACAAACAATTTACTTACGATATAACTCACACATCCGCTGATGGTACTATCTTGCTTACTATTGCTGGAAATAAATATGTTGAAGACAGAATGTCTAGCTTCACACAATGGATGATTCCAATTGCAATATCCTTATTTGCTCTGGCTATCTCTGCTATTTCATTAGTTTTAAGCTTCAACAATGAAATTTTCGTCCACTTAATTAAATAAGCTGATTATAAGCAGTACAGTAGCGATAGCATTCCATATTAAAGCTATTTCTGCTGTACGCTTTGCTTTGCTCGTTCTCTGAGACTCTATTATTAATGATTGAAAAAGCATATCTTCTCTTTCTGATTCATATTTGTTGACTACTTTCGTTTCTTTTTCAAAATATAAATCGTTTTCAGCTTCCACTTTTTTAAAATTTCTTGCATGACTGATATCTGATGTATGGTTGCATCCACCTATGTTATTTTGACATTCTGGTGCTGCTTCACATTTTGATATCTTCCCATCGCATAAATAAAATATCTTTTTTTCCATCTTTCTCACCTCCTACACTACTTTCTTTCCTTCCAGTTCCGCACGCTCTTCCATCTCCTTGCGCGCAAGTCTCTTACCTTCCGCAATTCCCTGTCCATATACGACAAGAGTGTTTTTCTCCTCTTCCGTCATTCCTGGAATTACTTTTCCAAACGTTTCTAAAATTTGTTTTTCTCTTTCTGACATAGTTTTACTTCCTCTCTTTATTGACTTTTTCTTCCGTAGCTCCTATCCTTTAGATACAGGCACCGCTATGCCAAGTACGCAAGAAAGGAGAAGCTTATATGATTGATAATATTTATCACATATGCGAAATACGTGATGACGCTCATGGTGCTGATGAAGTTAATAACTTCCTCAAAATGGGTTGGGTATTTATATCTGCATGTCAGGTCGGCACTCCTGATGGAATGGATATCGTTTATGTCGTTGGTGCAACAAAAGAAGTTTATGAATCTTATATTGAGAATTCTCAGAAAGAAACAAATTCTGAATTTTCAAGACTCATTTCTCAGAAACATCCGAGTTTGTAATGCTGTATTTCGAAGCGCTGTATCCGCTAAATACAGTGCTTCATTTATTTCCAGATAACTCATCCCGCTTCCTTTCGCTTCTTTAAAAATTTTTTCGGCAAACTTTTTAGCTTTTATTTTTCCTTCTCTGTCGATTCCCATCTCTATTGGAATTTCATAAGGTTCTTCTCTTGCTGCTTCTTTCTCTTTATTCTTGGCCATTTTTTGTCTTTCGATATTGTTCATCTTTCTCACCCCCCTACACTACTTTCTTTCCTTCCATCTCTGCACAGAGGGCAAATCCCTCAAGCACCAGACGCGCATCTTTTTTTCTTTCTTTTGGAATTCTTCGCAAAACCTTTGCAAAATCTTCGCAGTCTTCTTTTTCTCTTTCAAGAAATGTTTTTTCATTTTTCTTATCTAACATGTTTTTTCACCTCTCTATATCTTGTGCTCTACCGTTCCGATGGTTACATTATATGTTCCATTGGAACTTTTGTCAACCTTGTTTTTGTATTTTTGTTGACATTGGTACTTTTTTGTTGTATTATCCAATTAAAGGCGGTGAAAAAGATGAATGAAAGGCTTTTACAATTAAGAACTCAAGAATTAAAAATAAGTCAAGAAGAATTTGGTGCTAAATTAGGTGTAACAAGAGCTGCTATATCTAGATACGAAAGCGGTGCTCGTGCATTGTCAGAATCAATGGTACTTTCTATATGTAGAGAATTCCATGTTAATTATTATTGGTTAACTGAAGGCGAAGGTGATATTTTTACAAAAATGCCTGATACTGCAATTGAAGAGATTGTTGAAGAATATGGTTTGGATAAAGACGACGAAAAGATGCTTCGTGTGTGGTTGGAATTACCATCTGACCACAGAAAAATTATCAAAGATTATTTTAAAAGCGTTTTTACATAAAAAAGAACAGGCTATTTACCTGTTCTCCGTATAAAATATTTATGTACATAATTGTATATTCGTTCAAGATGTTTATTATCATCTATTTTTTTGATCATTTCGATTATGTACTTTTTATACTTTTCATTTTCCATATACACGCCTCCAATTCAAACATTTGTTCGTTATTCTTGGAAATATATTACCACTATTATTCACCCCATTTCAAGCATACTCGAACATTTGTTCTTTTTATTTTATTGCGTTATGTGGAAAATAAGTTGATAATTATTCCCTTCTACTTATAAAACACTTGAGAATTAAAAAACTGACGCGATTTTGAAATTTGTCCGAGACTTCGGACACTTATTTGAAAGGGGATTCGTACAGGTCAGCAATCCTTATTTTTTTGCCTGCTGCCAGTCGTTCCATAGTCTCCATGCGGGGGCTTGTCCGACCAGATACGATATCTGATATCGTGGACTTAGGTAGTCCAGTCATATTAGAGACTTGGCGTATTGTTAAATTTCTTTTATACATTATTTCGCCAAGTAATATTTTCATATAAATATTTTATTATATTTTTTGTAATGCCGCTACTGGAAATTATTTACATTTGTCTTATTTAATATTTGCATACCGGGCTATTTGATTGTGTATTAGATCATATGATCCATTCCACCCTTTTTGCACATCCGATAGCTCTGTATATAAATTTAATGTACCATTTTTAAAGGAGGAAACAAAAATCTATGAAAAAGAAAGATGAAAACCAGGCAAAGCCTAAAAAGAAACTAAAGAAATGGCAAATCATTGTTGCTGTTATCGTTATTATCGTAATTATCGGTGCTTTTGGTGGCGGAGATGACGAAAAAGATTCTGGCGCAGAGTCAGGGACTACCAAGTCTGAAGATCTTGCAGATGTGGAAGAGACCACGGAAGAGGATGATGATATTCCAACAGAATATAAATCTGCTTTAAACAAAGCAAACAGTTATAGCGAAACCATGCATATGTCTAAGCATGGTATTTACAATCAGCTTACTTCTGAATACGGAGAACAGTTTTCTGCAGAAGCTGCTCAGTATGCCATAGATAACATGACTGCTGACTGGAATAACAATGCCCTTGAAAAAGCAAAAGAATATAGCGATACAATGCATATGTCAAAGCAAGGCATTTACGATCAGCTTGTATCTGAAAATGGCGAAATGTTCACAGCCGAAGAAGCTCAATATGCGATCGATAACATTGATGCCGACTGGAAGGCAAACGCTCTCGAGAAAGCAAAATCATATCAGGAAATGGATATGTCTCCCGAAGCAATCCGCGATCAGCTTACATCAGAGTATGGAGAACAGTTTACTCAGGAAGAAGCAGACTATGCGGTCTCTAATCTGAAATAATTAAAATAAAAACCGCACCTGCGCCAACAGGAGCGGCTTAATGTATCCGAAGATACACATGTATTTAACACGAATACATTTTATCATCTTCGGTGACGGTCTGCAAGAGACAGACTGTCTTTTTTATACCCAAAATGCAGAAAGGAGTACATATATTATGGGAACTAATAAACGTGTGGCCGGTTATGCCCGGTACTCTACCGATAACCAGACCGAGAATAGTATTGAATTTCAGATGCGTGTCATCGAAGAATACTGCCGTGATAATCGCCTGGATCTTGTCCTGCGGTATCATGATGATGCTTTGAGTGGAACAAATCTGGATCGCCCTGCTTTTCAGCAGCTCTGCAGGGATGCAAAGAATCATCTATTTGATGCTGTTGTTATTTACGACATCACCAGGGGCTCCAGAGACGTCTCGGATTGGTTTTCTTTTCGTAAGGCTATGGATTTACTAGGAATCGAAGTAATTTCGACTCAGGACAAATTAGGAGACATTATGGATCCTAATGATTTCCTTGTGGAATTGCTTGGTATCGGCATTGGCCAGCATCACGTCCTTCAGACCCGTCAGAAGACAATCGAAGGGACCACGCAGCGTGCCCTGGAAGGGAAATTTCTTGGTGGCATCCCTCCTTATGGTTATGACGTCGTGGATCAGGAATATGTGATCAATGAAAAAGAAGCCCGAAATGTAAAGATGATATTTGAAATGTACGCTTCTGGATATAGTTACGCAGATATTATTGAAAAACTCCGTGGATCACTTGGGAAGCGAGGAAAGCCGTTCGGGAAATCTTCTATCTATTCCATCCTTAAGAATGACCGTTATACCGGTCTCTATACCTGGAACCGCAGGAACGTAAAGAAATTAGGGAAATGGGCCGGCGGAACTCCGAACTCTAACATCGTGCAGCTTGAGAATAAGATACCGCAAATTATAGATCGAAAACTTTTTGATGAAGTACAGATTCGCCTTTCCAGAAACAATCATCGTACCTCTTCGGATCCCATTGCTCCTAAATCTGCAAAGCGGACGTATTTATTGAGCGGCTATATCGTCTGTGAAAAATGTGGATGCAATTATGTTGGCCATACCACGCATTCGCATGGCTATAGAAACGCTTATTACTATTGCGGCACAAAATACCGCACGCGCAACTGCAACGCTCCTAATTTAAGCGCTGATCGCGTCGAAAAGTGGGTAATTGATCAGATCGAAGATCTTCTTCACAACTTTTCTTCTGCTGCCGCTGATCGTCTTCTGGATGAAATGAAAACCCGGATAAATAATTGTGATGCTGAGAAAAACCGTATTCGCGAAATCGAATTGAAATTAAAAAATGCTACAGACGCTATATTGAATGGTGTTACGTATCCTGAATTGATGGAAGAAATTAAAAAGCTTCGGCAGGAACGATCAGATTTAGAAGCTGCTATTTCCCGTTCTTCCGACTATGCTAATCAAATAAGCAAAGAAGAAATCATAAAAGCCTTTGACTATAAAATTGATTCTCATACCGTTGACTATAGACAATTGATTAGAAAATTCGTAATCTCTCTAAAAGTAAATGAGAGACAGATAACTCTGTCTCTCGGTGTCGTACATTATACGAGTAGCGGGAA
>JALEKG010000046.1 GCA_022769185.1 Dorea sp.
AAATAACTGTATACAGTCTCATTATCTATCTTTCTATGCTCTGATTTCAAATAGTCTGAAATGGATTTTGCAGAAAAAGTATTTCCCACATTGGAAAATGTGTATTTAACCACTCGCTCTAACTGATCAACTTTACGGATCTGATTTCGCCTTACAATATCAGAAAAGATCGTCGAATTGTAAATATCGCGAACGATGGTATAAACCTCGTCTTGTGAATAATCACGAAGATGTGTTGCCGGGAAGCCTCCAAGACGAATATAATCTGCAAGTTCTGCATGAACATCTTTTACTTCTGTATACTCTTTCCGGAAAGTCAGATACTCTTCGAAGGATAGCGGGAAAATGCGAAAAGAAACATATCGTCCTGTAAGATAAGTTGAAATTTCCGAAGACATCATACGAGAGTTGGATCCAGTTACATACAGATCCACATCGTAATCACTGGCCAAGGAATTAACAACCTTCTCCCACCCTTTAATTTCCTGTACTTCATCAAGAAAGACGTAGGTCTTTTTATTTTCGCTAAGCTTTGCTTTCACAGCTTCAAACATCTGCTTTGCAGTCATATCCTCATATTCCATGGAATCAAATCGCATGGATACAATTTGGTCTGCCGAGATTCCTCTTTCATTCTGCAGCTTTTCCATAATCATTTTCAATATTGTAGATTTTCCGCAACGACGAACACCGGTAAGTACTTTTACAAATGGCGTATCTGTGTAAGCCATGATTTTCTTTGTATAAAGCGGTCTGTTAATCATATCCACCACCTCCATATCATTATATTACCGCAATTCACCTATATTTTCAATAAGTTTTGCGGTTATAACCAGAAACTATTGTCCAATTAATAATTTGTTTCGGTTTAAAATATATTATTAGTTATGTACTTGCAATTTAGTCAACTGTACTTTAGTAAATTATACTTGACTAAAATCCAAATCAATTCTCTTACTATATTGTATCCAAAAATAACCATACCTAAAATAATAGAAAACGTCTTCATATACCTTTCATGTGGAAAAATCTGAACCCGGTCATTTCTGACCGCCTTCAATTCCCCATAAAAAAATCCCACCTACACAAAGTAAATGGGAAATCATCCGTGCTATGTCAGAGACTCTATATTGTGGGAAAAGTGTGGGAAATTCACCTGCTCAGATGGCTGAAACCATTGTAAGTACTATTTATCTGCCCCTTCGGCGACACTCTGCCCTCCTTTATAAACTTTAAATTCCTTTAAATAAAAATGTAAATTCCATTTTTCTATCAGTTTTTATCAAAAACTCCTCATGTGTCTTGGCATGCCAGCTGTCATCCCCACCGATACCATTTGAGCCTTTGCTACTCTGACAACAGTATAATGTACTTCCGGTAATTCAAAATCATGCATCGCATTTTCCAATTCATGTGGAGTATATGGAAGTGCCGAAAATGTCATCGGTCCATTCTTTTCATCCATCTCGAACAGCACCCCCCTGCCTTTACGGTCTGTAACCGTCGCATAACGCACTCCCTCTTTGTTACCGCATTCCTGTGGGACAAGGTATGCCGACATATTATCTTTCACAAGATTTCGATAAATACCCAGCTTTGCACCTCTTTTTCTGTCTGCGTAAGTTTCTGCCGGTCCCAAACCATACCATGTTACATGATCATAATCTGCACTCAACTTAAACATTACACCAAATTCCGGCATATCTCCAAGTTCTTTTACCGGATTATAAGCCAATGTCGTTTTTACGCGTCCGTCTCCGAATACCTCATAAGTCAATTTACATTCGCTGGATGGAATCGTTGGCAACAGATAGGTAAATGTAACTGCCACCGTTTTTTCCTTTACTTCTACTTCCGGCTGAAGAATTTCTCCCCATTTATCTCCTCGGAACTCCTTATAACTTAAATACATGCAAAGATACTGTTTTAAAATCATAGATTCCCTCAAATAATCGCTCGTCATATTTCTTATCGTGATTTCCTGTTATGAGAATCTTTCTCCCCTTCAATTCTGAAATCAAATCGTTGGCTTTTTCTACTGTCGACCGATGACAGATATCTCCCAGAATATAAACTATATCATCTTTATGAACCACAGAATTATAGTTATTTATAATCGTCCGGTTCATGTCCTCTACATCTTGAAATGACCGATTCTGCATCGGAATAATTGCTGGATGCCCCAGATGTTGATCACTGGTAAAATATATCATAGTATCACTCTTCTTTCACACTCTACAATTTTCACTTTTGAATTTACATTACCTTAACTAAACAGCATAATATATCTTTTTTTCACCTTTACGAGAAATCATCAAACAAGTCATCTAGATATAATCTAAGATTCTGTGTCTTGATATTCTCTAGTTTTTCTTTTACATAGATTTTGTTTCCTTTTGTATCCAAAATACAATTCTGGTTCTTATCATAATAATATAAACGCCCATTTTTCCCCTGTATTTCTTTTATATTCTGATTCATTTGCCTCCTCTTTCATTTGTACTTGATTCAAGTAGTAGTTTCAAAAAAGTACTCAATTCAATTACATTATTATGATTGTGACCATGAATAGCTAAGCCCATAGCAATCCACTCGCCTTTTCCATTGCTGATACTTTTCCTTGCTTTTTTCACAAGCTTCCTCGAAATCCGGTTCACCTTCTCCTATTATCTTCATCTCTCCTTCTAACTCATATCCCCTTGCTTCAAAGAATTTTTTTATATGACGATACCAAATGGATGGCTCTGCAAATTTCCCTGCAATAGAAAACAACTCATCATTATCATCAAAAAACCACGTATTTGAAAAACATTCTTCCCCATACTCTTCCGGAAAAAAACTTTTTGAGAATTGTATATATTTCTTTATAAGAGCTTCATCCACTTGTGGTTTAATCGATATATCTCCTGTCCCTATCATCCATACACCCATTTTTGTTTTCTCCTTTAAAATCATAGTTCATACATTAAAGTGTCATTATACTTGTAGTATAATTCTATTTCTCTCTCTTGCTTTCAGCCAAATGATTGAATATAATATACTTAACAAGCAGTCGGAAGGTGAGCGTACATCACCCGACCCGGCGAAAATTTAATTATGTTACAAAAAGTAGCAGTTCGACTTTCTCAGGGTGCGGGACTGCTACTTTTTATTTTTTATATTTAGAATTGCAACAATCAAAGACGCTGTTGTCAAGATCACCATTAATTCCTCGTATGTACTCATAAGCATCATCCTTTCCGACAAGCTCGGATCGGATGGAGCACGTCCCCCGACTACCTGGGTAAATATATTATATTCTTCATCAAATAAAGCCGTAGCTTATGCCACGGCTTCCATTCATAATAGTGCCTACATTACAGCCATGAGGATAACCTCCAGCCAATCGGCTTATCGCTCTAACCTTTCACATGAATTTCAACACAGTTCTATGTCTACACGAAAGTTTCCAATTTACCTAAAACCATTGAAGAATAAAATCGTTGACGATTCACTTTTGACGGTTCAAATAAGACACAAAACAGTTAAACTTAACTTTGTTGATAAGATTTGAACCTATACCTCATGATTACAAATCATGCATCCAAAGCCTGTGTTACCAACATTTTTTCGCTCATAAAAAATTCTCCCTTAAATCATTTCCACAATACTTCCTAGAAATAATTTTAAGGGAGGAGTCCTCATTTGTCATTGAACTTGTAGTATAAAAGTGTTGGCAATGAACGTAGCAATTACTTTTATTAAATTACGCAGCTCGGATTTCATTAATTTTGTCATAGTACGCGCACAATCGTCTTATCTGTGCCTGATTTTCACCTATATAGATTCTACGTCTATTTCCACATATCATATCATCTACAGGAACCTGAAACAAATAACTAAGAGCATACAGATTGTCCACTGTTGGCATACTGAGACCATTTAGCCAGTGGTACACACTTTGGACACTTCCCAGTCCCAGATATTGTTGAACATCTTTTACTGTAAGACCACGTTCATCCATAATTCTTCTCAAATTGATACCTGTTTTCTTCTTGTCGATTACTGGAAGCATTTTATCCTCGCCTTTCTATCGCAAGCACATAATCTTCCATATATGACATAGAAGATCCACACAGAATAAGCATTAGTTTCGATGTATCTTTATATTTATCAATTAACATCTGCAATGTAGACGCAAGACTCTTTGACGCTCTCGCTACATAAGGATACTCATCTATAGCCAGTATGACACGTTCTTTTTCAGCCAGCTTAAATGCATACTCCAAAACGACCTGGTAAGATGCAAAATAAACTTCCAAATATTCAAAATTTGAACCGATCATTTTTGACCGCCTCGCTTTTTGTAATCTGCATCAATCTTCTTTTTCCAATCAGCAGACAACGGCGCACCACTCGCCCTCACAGTGGTAATTGCTTCGCTGATAACCTCATAATTGAGAGCAGTTCCAACCTCATCGCAGTGGTAGTTAGCAGCCATAGATTCATCAATACCAAATCTCCTGGCTTCTGCTGCCGCATCAATATTGGCACCAAGGAAGATAAACTCCCACCCATAACGCTCTTTTTGACGTTCAATCATATGACGCACCTCGTCGTAGGTATAACGGCGACTGGCATTCTCCATACCATCGGTAGTGATGATAAAGAGAGTCTTCTCCGGTACATCTTCCTTTCTGGCATATTTGTGGACGATACCAATATGATGAATTGCACCCCCTACAGCATCCAGAAGTGCAGTACAACCACGAACAAAGTATTCCTTATCGGTAAGATTCGGCACATTCGTAATGGCAACACGGTCATGGATGACCTCCGTTTCATTGTCGAACAACACAGTAGATACCATCGCATCGCCCGGTTCTTTACGCTGTTTTTCTAACATAGAGTTAAAGCCCCCGATGGTGTCCTTTTCCAGTCCTGACATAGAACCGCTACGGTCTAAGATAAATATAAGTTCCGTCATTTTGAAATCCTCCTGTTTTTTAGTATGGCTTCATTATATGAAAAACAGGAAAAAGAATGGTCGCATGGTAAGCGACATTTTTATGCACCTATCAATGGCTGGTCGAAAGCGAACAAAACTTCGTTCAATTCAAAAACATTATAATTCCTGTTCACAAGGAAAAACTCCACGATTACATCAAATTTACTACTGTGGGAAAGGGCATATCCCGCTCGGCCGATGAAATCCTTTGTTTCATCGATGTCCAATTCCAAAGCAAAAGCGAAAGCCAGTGCAGTTGTCTTAGATGGCTGATAGTTCATATTATTCCGAATTTTTGAAAATAGCTTTCTATCCACATTGGCTTTCTTATAGATTTCAGAGTCCTTCTTGCCAGTACGGTCAATAAGCTGCAGAAGTGTTTCGGAAAAACCTGCATCCAGATCCTTCAGCAATTTTCCCAAATCTTCATAGTCCATCGGTGCTTCTGCACCAACGGACATATCGAGACATTCTTCTAATGCCTGTGGAAGGGAAATGTCCTCATGGGTTCGCTTACTCTGTTTCAGGCCATCTCTTATACGCCTTGTTTCAAGCCGAGAACTATATACGTTCTCCACACCATACTCATCAAAAGTTTTGCTACGGATATAATTCTCATCAATATAACTGCTGACGGATTTGAACAATTTCTCCGATAGTGCAAATGCCTCCTTGCCAAACACAACCAGATAAATCTGCATCTCATTTTCCAAAAGGAAGGTGCTGATTTCTCGGACAGCAATTTGCAACGCAAGGGGCTTAGGAAATCCATAGTTTCCAGTGGCTATCAGAGGAAATGCAATCGACTCACACGCATGCTTTTTTGCCAATGCCAGGCACTTCCGATAGCATGAGGACAAAATCTGTTCCTCCTGGTGGCTGCCGTCCTCCCAAATAGGGCCAACCGTATGGATGACATATTTAGTGTCCAATCCAAAACCCGGTGTAATAACAGCATCACCAAACTCAATGCAGCCGATTTTCTGCCGAGCCATAAGCAGCTCATGTCCGGCTTTCTTATGTATCCCGCTGTCAACGCCGGAACCAATGACAGGGTTAGGATTCGCAGAATTTACCACTGCATCTACTTGCATATTTACAATGTCATTTCGTACTATTTCAAAAGGCATAAGCTAGCTCTCCTTCTTTTAAAAATTCAAGATTTACAACAGTCTTCCCGTTCTCCCATTGCCGTCAAAGAAAGGATGGATACCTTCAAACTCCATAAAGAAGGATTATTCCTCCACCTTCAGCATCCCGCTCTGAAATGCGATCTGCAGGATAAACTTCCTGCTGCAGTCGTCAAATTGAATCGTCACGTATTCCTCTGTCATCTCGGAGACCACTCCTGCCCCGTACTTTCGGTGAAAGACAGGGATTCCTTCTCCCAGAGAATCACAGAAGTCCTTGTACTCTGCCTCTGAAAATGTTTTTTTCTGTGGCGCTTCCTTTTTCTTCGTCTCCACCGGCTTTCTGGTCAGATCCCTGCAAAATACAGAAGCCTCAGGGAGCCGAAAGAGATTCAGGCTGTTCTTGGCTCTGGTGGCGCCCACATAAAAAATCCGTCGCTCTTCCTCATAGGTTTCCAGTTCCTTTGGCTCCGCTTTTTTCGGATTGACCGGTACACTCTCCGGGAAGATTCCGTCTGCCACATCCAGCAGATAGACCGTATCATACTCCAGTCCTTTACTTCCATGGATGGTAGAAAGAATAAAATCGCACTTTGGATCATTTTCCTTTTCACTCACTATCCGCTGGAGTTCTGCCATCCGTTCGAGGAAATGTTCTGGTGACGGTTCATTGGATGCAATCGCTCTGAGGATAACTATTTTCCCAGCGCTCATACCCATACGATTCAGATAATCACCGTAACCCATGGATTGTACAATCCGGTAAATCGCCCGGTCTGCCGGCTCCTCCAGCATGTTCTCCATGTGCGTCTGAATTGCCTTAATGCACCTTACCGTATACTCCGCAAGCCGTCCATAACAAATCGCCACTTCCAGCACAGGCATCCCGCGCTCCTGGCTGATCTGGCAGAATTTCAGCGCATTCTGCTTATTGATATACAGATTTATCTTATAATAAATCTGCAGAAATAACTCCGTATCCGACGGATTCATGGCAAAACGCATGATATTCTGAATATCCAGCACTCCCCTGTGCGTGAAGAAAGTCAGGTCTGCGCTTCGCATCCGATAAGGGATCCCACGACGCTCCAGCAGATCCACCAGCGGCAGTACACTTTCATTATCCCGGTAAAGCACCGCCGTCTGCGTCCTGCAGTCAGCCGCCACCTTGGCCAAATAGGTATACTGCGCTTTTCTCGCTTTCAGTTCGATGACTCTGATATCCGCTCCCTCTTCTCTGGATGCCTTCATATGTTTCTCATGCCGCATGCAATTCTTCTGAATAAATCGATCCGCTGCCGCTACGATCTTCGCATTTGAGCGAAAATTCTCTTCCATCAGGAGGACTTTGGCTCCCGGATGATTTTCCTCAAAAGACAATAGGGCTTCCGGATAGGCTGCCCGAAATCCATAGATGCTCTGATCCTCATCCCCTACCATAAACAGGTTTTCATTATCACTGGCCAAAAGTGCAATAATCTTATGCTGAATCTTCGACGTATCCTGTGCCTCGTCCACACAGATATACTGATACTGTTCCTGGAAATATTTCAGCGTCTCCGGGCTGCGCCGCAGAATATTCAGTGCGTAAGCCATCTGGTCATCATAATCCATCAGCCCCTGATGCCGCATTTCCTCACAGTACCTTCTGTAAATCTCCGAAATCTGAAATCCCGCCTCTTCCTCCAGCTCTTGGATTTCCTCCTGAGACAGCATCATATTTTTAATATATGTAATCAACGTTCTGACACTCTTGATATCACTCTCCGTTGGATAGGCCTGTTCCACCTCCTGGAAAATAGAGGACAGCATCCCTGCTGTAGTCTTTTCATCTGACACCAGCTGGAATGCCGATTTCCCGATCCTGCGCCCGAAATAATAGATAATCCGGGCACAGATTCCATTGATCGTACGGAATTCCAGCCTATCCCCCATCTCAGGACCAAAAAAGGTTTCAAAGCGATCTGCCATATCCCGAGTTGCAGCCACCGTATAAGTCACCGTCAGAATCTGCTCCGGCGCGATTCCGCAACAGTAGATCATATATCCGAGCCTCGTCACCAAAACCGTAGTCTTGCCGCTTCCCGGCACAGCCAGAAGAAGCGTCGGGCCTTCCACCGCCTGCACAGCATCCAGCTGTTGTTTGTTCAATTGAATGTGATACGTTTCTTGAAATTCCGAAAATGTCATAATGCCCCTTCTTTGTCCATCTATTCTCCCGCCTTCCAAAATCCACCCTTCTGGAAGTTCTCATTCCCAAGGGGTGTTGCTGTTAATCTGAACATTACGCATCCATCAGGGCATACGATATCCTTGACATATTTCCCACTGCCGCCAAGATTTTCAAGATCTCCGCCACTTCTGACAGCTTCCATGAGAGGATATAGCATCATCATAGTCTTGGAACAGATTCCCTGCCCATCTTCATTCACGGGACATCCATATGTGCAGGAATACTTATCTCCAACCTCTTCTCCGTTCCTGCAGTAATGTTCTGTGTGGTCGCCCCTCAGAAATCCAGTGACCTCTATTGTAAATTCATACTCTTCGTCATACCATTTCTTCATCGCAAAACTCCTCCTGTTTTCAATTTTCCTTAAGCCTGTCTATCTTCATGATACTCTTCACTTCCTGTCCTATAATATCACGCAAAACACGTCACCTATATGTCATGTTTATTATAACATCTCCCACAAATAAAAAAACAAAATTATTCACCCTATAGAATTCCTCTGCATCTCTAATTGATATTTGCCTGAATTGGCCTGAATATTGTGATTGTTTCGACAACCGGATATTGTGAGACATAACCTCTACACAACATCCGGCCATAGATATGATATTACTGAATACTAGATCAACCTTTTTACATCTGGTTCAAAAACTCCTCCAGGGAATCCACTTTGACTGCCAGCTTATACCATCTTGTCAATGTTTCCAGATTCTTTTCACTCTCGATTTTACTCCGAAGGTCTTCCGAAATCTGAGCCTTATCTCCCAGTAATTCCAATATATCTTCTATTTTTGCTTCGACTTTTCCCTCAGCTCTTCCCTCGGCCTTTCCCTCAGCCTTTCCCTCGGTGCGTTCATCCCTCAGCATTTCTTCGAAAATCATAAATCGTTCCTCCATCTCACGATTTGTTTTGATTCTGTGAATTGTCTCCTGTAGTTGTCCAACATAATCATCTTCAAAATCAGTTTCACTCTCGTTTAGATCTGCTTTTACAAAGTTTAAAAACTTCACTAACTCTTTTGGAACTTCTTTGTCATTTTTTCCACTCGTACTCAGGAAAATACTTTTACACCCTTCCTTCAGATAAGTCTCTGTATCTTCCGCGCAGCGCCGTTCAAATGTATAGCGATATTTCTTCTTCCCAAATGGGTCAAAATCACAGATAAATATGACGTACACCTCAGGAAGTTCCGTGTAATCACTTCCACTAAGCAACAACTCCATGTCAATCTGTCCATGATAGTAGCGGACACGCTTCCCAAGTTCCGGTTTCTTTACGACCTGCATCTCCACATTGTACCGTGTATTCTTCTCATCCTTTGCATAGACATCCAAACGAACGCCCTTATATTCCGGATGGTACACGATACTCTTTTCCTTACTGACTTCCACCCGTTCAATAGGGAACTCTAATGCAAGTTCCAGAAATCTCTTGCAATTTTCCTCTTCCATCATCACCGCGCCGAACATGAAATTGTCCTTGAGCGTGAGTTCCTTTAATTGTTTCCTTTGCTTCATAATCTTTCCTCCACATATGCAGAGGAACTCTATGCATTGATTATAGCATGTAAAGCCAAGATATACTATACATTTTTTAATCAAAAGATTAAATCCCGGGCAAATAACGAGTCAGTCATATATGTAGAAAATATACTTAATTACTCTTCTATCAGTTTCTTAAGCCGGATTATTGCTCCCGTATCTACTATTCCAAAAACAAGTGAGACAAAACAATGAAAAAAATTGCAAGCCCCTTCAGCATAATAGACGTCCACAAATAACCCGATGTCAAAAAACTGACTTCTTTTTTTCTTTGGATCATTGCAACTATATCTATTACCAAAAATACGATCAGAACCACCATCGCTCCCACTGTCAATGCGATCGCTTCTCCGTCGTCAGCTGCCCTGGAAGCTGCCAATCCAATCGTAAGAAGCATTTTCCATCTGTATAATGCAAATATCATACATACAATATTGAAAATTAAATCAAATAAAATAATTTTTGTGTTGATATTCTTCATATCACTATTTTTTCTACTTTCTTTCATTCTCATATTCTCCTTTCGATTTGGTATAAAGCCTGCACTCTTAATACATCCTCCAATTTTATTCTAATATGCAATCCTAAAATAATCCAGACACTTCTTCAGGTAATGCTGTATCCATGCCGCCGGCTTCGTTCGGCATTTTCTTATAATCACCTACCGCAAACCATTCTTTTCTGGAGTCACTGGTTCCATTTTCTAGAACCAGACGCAGTTTTTTGATAAACCTCTCACTCAAGACCACCTTTGGCTTGTATTTGTCAGACGATATGCTTCTGTATAAGAAGTTCTACCCATATCGATACTTTCACATAATGCTCTTACAAAGCATCCATCTAAGCGAGACCCCATTGTATTGTAGTAATTTCCACCCGAGCTCTCTTTGTTTTCTTTCATCTGATTGTAATTATCAATTGCAGTCTGAACTACTGTATTATACACATCCCGCTTTATCTTCTTACAATCCATCGCTTTTCTTGCGATAACAATCTCTCCACAACGGAAAAAACTTGCTAAACCAGTAATCGTTGCATAAACATCAACATTAATATCGCTGTCATCCCATTTACGCAGGAATACACTCTTTGGTACAATTAGTTCTCCAGCCACAGCATTACACATCACTTCTGTAGCACTCACACCCTCTACACGGCTGCGTCTGTCATTAAACAAATCATCTTCACCAAGCCAGATATGAACCACTTCATGCAATAAAGAAAATAACTTGGCACCATTAGAATCTGCTGTATTAATAAATATAAGTGGAGCCCATTCATCCACCATAGCAAACGCTCTAAACTCATTTACATCCAGTACACGATGTGTATTCTTACCTACAACACCGCTCATCATTACAACCACACCACATTCTTCCAACTTTCCTCTGATGTAGCTAAACGCGTCTCTGGAATCTTTGCACTTCTCACACCAAGTATCTTCTAATCCTAAATCCTTTCGAATTCTAGCAACAATAACACTGGCCTCCTTAGCATCCTTCATGCTACCGACAACAGGCAGCACATCAAACCCCATCTCCTGTCTGTAATCTTTCATCCAATCCTGAATGCTCTCCATTTCATGAATCGTATCAATCAGGTTACGACTTGGATTCGTAAGCTGAATACTATCCACAGTACGATATTCCAGCAATTCAATCTGTTCTACTGGTGGTGTCTGTAAGAAGAAATATCCTAACGGAATATTGGCTTTTTTACTGAAATACTCTATCTGATTAAAGGTCGGACCCCGCCAGCACAATCTGGTATTATGACATGGAAGGCCTTGGTCCCTGGGATAATAAATTCCAAACTCTGTGAATCAAAGCATTTGTATAAAGCCCACTTTTTACAGTGAGTTTTATCGTTTGATCATTATTCTGTATTTCAAGTGTATCTTTCTAATCTTATTTAGGGAACCTCTAAAAACTACTGTACATAAGATAGAATTCCTCTGCATCTCTAATTGAAATTTGCCTGAATCGGCCTGAATATTGTGATTGTTACGATAACCGAATGTTGTAAGATATGATAGATTTACAACATTCGGTCATAGAAATGATGTGATTGATTATCTGATTATTCTTTTTCCATCTGATTCAGAAATTCTTCCAGGGAATCTGCTTTTGCTGCCAGTTTAAACCATCTTGTCAATGTTTCCAAACTTTTCTCGCTTTCGATTCTGCTCCGAATATCTTCTGGAACATGACCCATATCTTCCAGTAATTCACAAACTGCACTAGCTTTTCCCTCAATGATTCCCTGTGTCCTTCCTTCAGCGATCCCTTGTGCCCTTCCTTCGATAATTCCTTCAGCTTTTCCCTCGGCGCGTTCATCCTTCAGCATTTCTTCGAAAATCATAAACCGTTCCTCCATCTCACGATTTGTTTTGATTCTGTGAATTGTTTCCTGTAGTTTTTCTACATAGTCATCCCCAAAATCAGTTTCACTCTCGTTTAGATCTGCTTTTACAAAATGTAGAAACTTCACAAGCTCTTTCGGGACCTCTCTGTCATTTTCTCCTCTGGTGCTCAGGAAGATACTTTTACACCCTTCCTTTAAATAAAGATCTGGATCTTCTGTACAGCGTCGTTCGAAGGTATAGCGGTACTTTTTCTCCCCAAACGGGTCAAAATCACAGATAAATATGACGAAAACATCCGGAAGTTCTGTGTAATCACTTCCGCTTAACAGAGATTCCATGTCAATCTGGCCATGATAGTAGCGGACACGCTTCCCCAGTTCCGGTTTCTTTACTACCTGCATCTCTACGTTGTAGCACGTATTCTTCTCGTCCTTTGCATAGACATCCAGACGAACGCCCTTGTATTCCGGATGATATACGATACTCTTTTCCTTGCTGACTTCCACCCGTTCAATGGGGAAACCTAATGCAAGTTCCAGAAATCTCTTGCAGTTTTCTTCTTCCATCATCACTGCACCGAACAGGAAGTTGTCCCTGAGCGTAAGTTCCTTTAACTTTTTCCTTTGTTTCATAATCTTTCCTCCACATATGCAGAGGAATCCTATGCACTCATTATAGCATATGGCAAAAATAAATACTATACTTATTTTAATTTACAGATTAAATTGTGTCACATAATACTATGTATACTCATTCCTTTATACTTAAGCTATCGTCTGTTTTCCGAAGAAATGTTCCGCTATTCCATCGAGCTGAGCGGCAATCAATTTAAAATCCCTGTTCAAATCCAGCGTTTTCGCTCCGATCATGTTCCCCCCCATGTTAAATTCACAATCTGATGTTATTTCTTCGTCCGTCTTTGCATATACCAACATTCCCGCAACATTACCGGTATTCAACTTGTCCTGATTTTTAACGTAAGTAAAAATCTGATAGATATTGTTTGAGTGAAGTGTATATTTGTCGTACTGCTTCTGAAGCGTTTTTCCGTAATACTTTGCGTCCAGAATTAACACTTTTTCATTCAGTCGAAGAAATATATCTGTCTGCATTACTGGTAAGAATCGAATCATAGATTCATCGTTTTCTCCGACCAAATCCCACTTAACCTGGGCCGCTTTTGCTTCTGAAAGATAGGCATGATGTTGCCGATAGTATTCCAAAATGAACTTTTCATACAAACGAGCCATATGTTCATCTGAAAACGCTGCCATTTTGTACTCACCTTTTTCCGTGGTCTGAAGCATCCCATCCATAACAAAATAGCAAATATTTAACAGCATCTCATAGTTTTTATTGTTACGCTGGTAATACAGACGATTCCATGCAATCGCAGACGGCTCCAACAATTCCACTCTATCGAAGAAAATCAACTCTTTATTTAGAGCGGCCTTATGCATGGTTGATACGCCTTTATCCTTGACTAAATAATACATCGTCGTTTTCAAAATTTGATTAAACAGATTATTCTCAGATAGTTCATCAAACTCACATGCCAATTTCTGCTTTCTTTGGATGCGATTACGAATAGTCCCAGGCATATCCAGCTTTCCACGCATTACCGAAAGATTCTCATGTTGCGTCACATATTCACGATACAATCCTTGTTTCAGCTGTTTTGCTACACCTTTGGCAAGGATCGCTGCAAACAAATCCTGTATTTGATCAAACTCTTCCGATGCAACACTTTCATAGTTTTTCTGCTTCAAAATCTGAAATGCATAGGAAAGCATGTAATAAATGTTTTTGATAAAGATACCCTTATCATTCGTCATCGAAAACACCACGCAAATTCTTTTCCCAGTGTTGCAATTTCGCCGGTTCATCAAACCAGTATTCTGCCAGCATCGGAAGGATATCAAATTCCACTACTGATCGCATCCAGTCAGTGGTACAACCTGATTCCTCTCTGCCACAAAAATAGCTGTGCCCAATTCTAAATCCTCGCCCCAATGATGGATCTTCAGATATTTCTTTATTCAGCACCTTAATCTGGTCAATAAGAGTATTGAAAGTTTCATTAGCAAAAGCATTCTGATATTTCTGGAAGCCTTCGGAATTAAATCCAGGTTCCATTTCAAAGAAACTGAATCTCCTGCGCAAAGCATAATCGATCATTGCCAAACTGCGGTCGGCCGTATTCATCATTCCGATGATATACAGGTTTTCCGGCACCGAGAATGGCATGCCACTATAAGCTAACGTAGCCTTTGTTCCACGATAGTCCTTCTCAATCAGCATCATAAGTTCTCCAAAAATTTTACTCATATTACCACGATTGATTTCATCGATGATAAAGAAATATTCCTTGTCCGGATGGTTGGCAGCCACCTGACAGAACTTATAGAAAATGCCCTCCGTCAACTTGAAGCCGTCCTTTTCAGGGCGATATCCCATAATAAAATCTTCATAAGAGTAATTCTGATGAAACTGTACCAGTTCAATCCGAGAATCATCTACTTCACCCATCATCGCATAGGCTAATTTCTTGGCTGCAAAAGTCTTACCCACACCTGGAGCACCCTGCAAGATCACATTCTTTTTATTACGCAGAAGCGCTTCCAAAACATTGTACCGTTCTTCAGTCATAAACACTTTGCTTAGAAAATCCGCCTTCGAGTATTTGGCTACAATTGCCTCAGGTGATTTCATTGGATTCTCTTCACGCACAATGTCCATAATAAAATCATATTCCCCCTGAGTCAGCTTAAACAAACTCCCATTCGGTTGAACAAAGAATTCCATTTTCTCTAACTCGGGGCATTCTTTCAATATTGCATATTCGATTGGATTTGCAAGGCCTTCTGTTTTTGCAAAATAAATGCTGTTACCATCATTCGCTTGTGTAATTTCAGCAAGTGCAACGATTTTCTTCACCGGATTTGCCTCATATCCAATGACAACATCACCAACTTTAGCATCTAAAAAATTTTGGAAAATTCTACGTTTATTACCGTTTTCATTATAAAGAGTATAACTCTGTTCTTCCCAAATTTTGATATCGGCAAAACTCCAGATTTTCGGGTTTGCAGTTAACCACCAATATCTACGGGTTTCTTCAGCATCTCCATCAGAAGGAACCGACGCTGCATAGAGCGGTACATCTGACAGATCGACCATTTCCAATGCTTTCGCCAGTTCACTACGAAAGCGCCAAATGTATGTACCCGTTTCATTCACACTTGCATCCTTTCCCATATACAAAATCGGCCACCATCTGGCATTCTCATTATCTTGCGTTAAAACTTCACACCCCGTTTTCTCTGCCACTCGACGAGCCAACGCACTGGATCCAGCATTATAGAAATTCTTTGTTTCCCCATATTTGATGGAAAGCTGTGTACAAGTAGCCTGACCTCCATAATCTTTCATACGCTTCATAATTTGAAGTGCATTCTGAGTGAAAATAGACGGATCCTGTAACATATCGATCCACTCATCTACGGTAATGCCTGGATTGTAATCTTTGGGGAACCATCCTTTTTCTTCCTGAGCGACTTTCTTTTCTTCAAGATAGAATCTACTTATGTAAAAACCAACATCCACCGTAACAGTATTCCTCTTAGAATCAGGATAACAAGTATCAGTAACAGATGACTGAAATAAATCTACAAGTTCAGCATCCTCATTTATAACTTTACAAATCTCGTTATACATCTGATATCCACCTATAAGACTCTCTACAGAGCCATTTCGCTTCGGTCGGTAATCAGAGCTCAATTCTGCCGCAACATCACGATATATTTCATACCTGTAGATATAATATTTATCTGGGTACATCAACCACAAATAAGTACTGATTGCATTTGTATTCTGATAATGGTTATGCCATGTCCCATCATCATATTTTGCTCGGAGAGTCTCTGCCTCTGCTTGAAATGCTTCTACCCGCTCAGCAAGATCCCGCGATTCATCAAAGAGTTCACGAAACATCTGGCGTACCGCCTCATCGTTGGCTTTAGCAAAGTTAATCACCATTCCCCTTGGATATGCATAACCAGAAGCCAGCAAATTATATGTTTTATCTGTAGCCTGTTTAAACATCTCTCCAAAGTTTTCAGCATCAATGTCCCAATGTTCCTGAAAATGCTTTACAGCTTCCCATTTATATCTTTCGTCATCCCAATGGCTCGGAAAGTATGCCTTATACCCAGCGAGTATTGGTCTTAATTTTACGATATCAATCATTTTTCCTCCTATTGAATTTAACAGTCACTGGATTTATAAATATCTTTTATTCTATCTCGGCTCCCATTTGCCAGAATCCCATATCCAACAGTTTCATCTGTGGATATAGAATATCATTGATCACCAGCTTTTTTCGAGTTTCTTCCAACCGGAAACTATTATCCATATAAAACTAAGCCAGCTGTAAAACAGATTTCATATTATAATTGCCTGTTGCAACCTTTCTGGATTTTATTCCTGCGATAAAATAACGGTCATATGCGGGTACACACCCCATTGTTCCCATTAGTACCTTCGTCACAAGTGTAGATGATACCTCATTTTTTATTTCAGTCCCTTTTACTGAGGATCTAATCGTCTCATAATATCTTGTCAGAAACTGGCTAAGCTCTTGCAGAAGACTCTGCACTTCTTTATCAAACAAATTTTCACAATTAACACCAAACAAAATATTGTATTTTGTTTTTAACACTTCCTCTACTACAGGTATATGTATTTTATAATCCTTCTGTAACAAAAACGATGATCCCCTGTACATTCCCCAACTAGCCAGATAAAATGCAAGATGAAGACTTAGGAAATCAACATCTACAGTATTGCTGGTACGCGCTTTATAAAAGTTGTAGTAGCAGTATTCCCATGACCGATATCTTCCATTGACATCCACAGTAATATCAGCATAAAAAACTAAAGCAGCTTGAATAACCAAATCTACTGTTTCCAAAAACTCACCTCGTTCCGTATAACACCATGCAAAAAACAACCCTCTATCCAGACAATATGTCTTTTTTACATAGGCCGGAATTCTAATTATCATCTGCAAAATCGGCATCTGTGACTGCCTTTCGTAAGTGCAACTTTCACCAGCTTCTTTTCAACGCCTGATGCCAAGGCTTTTGCCATAGCTTTCATAGCATTATTTGCGTTAGCCACACCATACATAACTCCAACGGCAACCAGGAATGGGTTGATTTTACATCCACTTACTGGCATGTTGACTGTGTTCGTAAGATGTCTCTAAATGCCTTCACCTTCACTATCAGAAGTGGTGCAAAAAAAGTACAACTTCAGCCAGTCAAAAGCTGAAGAAATCTATGGAATTCCATATGCATAAGCAGTAAATATTCTACAATATTTCCGACAAATATCTCATCCTTATTTCTAAACAATTCAGCTTTTTAATTTTTAACTTATTATTTTTCTCTCAAGTACTTCCTTATTTTTCCAATTAATCCTAGATCCGCCGGTAGCCACTCTACGCTGTCCAATGTCTCTTTGGTTAGCCATTTTGCAGCTTCGTGTTCTTTTAAAATCAGATTCCCGGCTTTTATCTTACAGATAAAACAGTCCATCGATAAATGAAATTTAGGATAGTCGTATTCCACTGTTTCCAGTAATTCTCCTACTTCAATCTCTGTATCAAGCTCTTCTCGGATTTCTCTCACAAGCGCATTTTCTGGTGTTTCGCCGTCTTCAACCTTTCCACCCGGAAATTCCCACCCATCTTTGAACTCACCGTAACCGCGCTGCGTGGCAAATACTTTTCCTTGTTCAATAATAATGGCTGCGACTACTTTTATCTTTTTCATTATTTCTCAACTCTTTCTATTATACATTTACGATATATTCATAAATATCTTCTCTAACCGGAGTTTCCAGTATCCACTCGATTTCCACTGCTGTTTTGTCAGTATTTGGCATCACGAATTCTTTTGCTTCTCCAGATGCATACATGCGCCCTAAATAATAGAATTCCTTTGATATCTTATCATCTTTATTTTTTCTCACGAAGAGTTGAACATCAATTCCAAGTTCTTTTGCATGTAGAAAATTCTGGACATCTTCAGATTCCAAACTTCTTCCACTTTTCGAAATCGCAATCAGATGATTGGAATTGATAAAATGATCTTCATATTTTGTTGTATCACTGATATCTTCATTTTTGTCGTAGTTTATAAATACCGGAAATGTTTTTGTTTTCTTGTCATATTTATAGCCACCAATATTTAATGGCACTTCATTTCTTTCCCAGTTAAGCAAACGACAAACATCCTCATAAGTGTATTTCTGATACAACACCAAATCCGTATCTTGATACCGATTACTGTAATTTTCTTTATATCTTGAAATTCCAAAATCAATCAATTCTTCTAGAATGGCGTAAAAATCTGGATTTTGAAGCATTTCGCCAAAGGACTTGGAAACGCCATAGTCTGCATCTTCTTTTTCCAAAAATACACATTGAGTATATGTCTTTTTCGCCGCTCTGGTTGGAAATTCATTCGTCATCATATTTACAATATTTTCTTCGCAATTTTCATCCATAGAACAATGATAATTATCCTCCAAAGACCTCTTAAGTCCCTTAAACAGACCATGCTGGTATTTCAATAACCGCTTTAGAAGTTCTAATTCATGAATTCGTTTTCCGCTGGCCAGCTTTTTCGATACAAATTCTATTACTTTTTCCTCATCTTCTGACAATCGAACCGTATACTCCTTCTCATATTTCACAAGGAACTTATAATAGGAACCCAGACTGTTATTATCGAAGATCCGCAATACGTCCATTTCACCATACTTATCAAAATCCGCAAGTGCCGGAATATGTCCTAGTTTATTTTTTAGATTTGTATAGTTTTCACGAATCAATTTAATGTCACTAAAATTTGCATTATCAATCGCCTGAAAAATACGTTTTCTGGATATTTCATCAAAATGTATGGTACTTGCGCCGGGAATCACTCGTCCCCCTTCTGTAACATAGCGACGAATGTTATCTTTGTTGTAACTTCTATCCCCGGACAGTGCGATGGGAATCATAAAGTTATTACGATAATTTCCAATAAAATCTAAGACAACAACATATTCTTTATCTTCTGCTTTACGCAGACCTCGTCCTAATTGCTGAATAAAAACAATAGGTGATTCCGTTGGGCGAAGCATAATCACTTGATTGATTTCCGGAACATCCACACCTTCTGAAAAAATATCGACAGAAAGAATATAATCAAGAGAATCCTCCGCTTCCTTACCGGCTAAACGTTCAATTGCTGCAGTTCTGACTTCTTCCGGATCGCTACCACAAAGTACGAGCGTTCTCCACCCTTTCTCATTAAATTTTCTGGACAATTCCTGCGCCTCATCAATACGGCTACAGAAGATCAGGCCTTTTACACGTTCCCCGCTATATCCGAAAAACTCCGCCTGTTTCATAACATTCAAAACGCGATCATCGGAAGTCAGATATCTGAAACTCTCCAACTTCTCTTCTGTCGATTTTCCTGCATCCGCAATTACTTCCAGATCTGTAATTCCAAAATAATGAAACGGGCAAAGCAAATCTTCTTCCATTGCATCCTGCAAACGTATTTCGTATGCTATCTGATGATTGAATATTTCATAGATATTTCGGCCTTCTAAATTGTCGTCTCGCTTGTCTGGTGTCGCAGTCATTCCGAGCCATAATTTGGGAGTAAAATAATCCATAACTTTTTTATAACTGTTCGCAGCAGTGTGATGAGCTTCATCAACTACAATGGCATCAAATGCGATTCTACTATATTTTTCTAACATTTCTTCTTTACTGAAAGTTTGAATCGTTGCAAATACAAAATCCGCATCATAATCCTGATATTTTCCGGTTACTAATCCCATGGATACTTCACCGCTGAATACTTTTCGATAAGACTTCATCGCCTGTTTCGCAATTTGATTACGATGAACCAGAAACAGAACCCGTTGAAATCCTAATTCACGCATAGCAAATGCCGATGCATATGTTTTTCCTGTACCAGTCGCAGAGATCAATAACGCTTTATCTTCTCCGGCCTCACATATTTTGAGCAAATTATTGATAAATCCCACCTGCATAGAATTGGGTTGTAAACGATACGCTTCTAACGAAGGAATTTCCGCCTGACGTGAAATCTCCTTCTGCTTCTGAATCACTTTATTTTTGGTATAAATTTCCGTATATGCATCATTAAATTGTTCGTATGGCTGTGACTGTTCTGCATTCCATAATTGATCAAATTCCGCTACAACACTCCGCGTATATTCGCCCTGCTCCGTCGAAACAATCTTAGTATTCCATTCACGATTCGTTGTAAGCGCACTGAGTGTCATATTGGAACTACCGACAATGATGCGATAGATTTCCTCTTTCTTGAAAATATATCCTTTTGTATGGAATCCTTCTTTGACATTCTCTGTTACGAACATCTTCAACTCAATATTTTTAAATTTTGCAAGCATACGAAGTGCTTTAGGATCACTAAAAGTCAAATAATCCGTTGTAAGAATTCTCCCCGGAACACCTCGCTGCTCTAATTCTCTCAAAGTCTGAAGAAGCGGAGTAATTCCACCCATAGTAATAAACGCAACACTTATCGCAAATTCTTCACATGACAAAAGCTCATCCTCTATGGATGAGACAACTTTACGTCCTTCCTGATAATTATTGGATACAAACTGCGGCTTATAGGCCAAGTTTGAAGAAACCTTTTGATTTATAAATGCTGTAATCAAGCCTTGTTCTAATTGTATTATTTTTTCTCGATTCATTCTATCCTCTGTAAATTATTCTATTAGAATTATACTGTTAATTTTTATAATACTCCCATATTTCGTATCCCTGTCTTCTAGCGGAATCATACACTGGACGCATGTTTTTCTCTAATATTCCGTAAAATTCATCTCTGGAATTTCCTTTTCGATATAATTCCTTACTCGCCCAGATTGAATGTAAATTATCCTTATAACACGACTCATACAATTTTCTGAGTCCCGCTTTTTCATAAACTAATTCATACATTATATACTGATTATTCGCAAATCTCATAAAGAACCGCTCCCACTGAGGAAGGCGATTACTCTTTACAGAATTCAATGATGCATCCATCGGCATTAAATTCCACAATTCATCATTCATTACAAATGACCATGGAATAAAATGATCCACATCGTAAGCGTCCTTTCTGATTGGTTCATCTTTGAACACATCAATGATGCTTGTAAAATCTAAAATGCCTTCCCACAACTTACGAACATGGCCCAATTTTCGCATTTTATCATCCAATGGCGCAAGCTTATATACAAGCCCCGGAACCTCCGGATTATTATTTTGCAGCCAGCGAACTTTTTCATATTGAATCCAGCCCAAGATAGAAACCATATTATCCTGAATCATTTGAATCCAGGCCTCATGAAATATAATTTTTCGTTCTAAGCCTTTCTGATCACCAAACGTATATGGCAGCGGATTTTGGATTTTACTAATTCTGTTGTAATATGCCATCATTCGTCCTGCACTGCTATTTAAATCAATACTTTCCTGACCTCTATTAGCAAACCCTGATAATGCTTTATATGGCACATTTTGTGTCAACGTTATTTTCTCACTATGTAACTCTTTATCAAATTCAGCAATTTTATTTTTAATTTCCACTTTCGAGGCATTACCCTGGAGATTGGTTAATTTATGGAGCTTCAAAACAGCTTTTTCTAGACTATCTTTTATTTCACCGTCTCCCCATATCCCGCTAAGATGCACATGAAACTCCACAACTGAATACCAAGCATTTGCAATCATTTCATTTATGATTTCATCGTACGTTGCCTCTTTTTTGTCCTCAGAAATCAACTGTACAATGGCCTCCAACCAATAAAACTTATAGCAATAAGATGGATCCTTCATCATGCGTGAAAATCCTTCAATGTCCAACGTATTATAATACCCAGAATCGATATGTATTTGATATCCTATTTTCGGAGAATCACATTTAACCATCTTTCATCTCCTCTACCATCTCTCACATCATTCGTAATCCATAATTTTTCTATTTTCAACTCAGGGACCGTTTTTATTAATTCTTTTACGGCCTCTTCTGTCAGATCAGTAAAATATCTTCCATTTCTTTCGCCTTCAAAATCACCATATTTAAACGAAATGTAGATAATTCCGTTCGATTTTGTGGCAACACACATTTTATGCAAAATTTCCGGAAGTTCCGCTTTTTTTGCATGTAATATAGAAGCACAAGCCCAGATCCCATCATATTTCTCTACTTCTTTCAATTCCTGAAATAACCTATTTTCTACTTTGATTCCTGTATATTCGCTTGCAAACTCACATATTTCTGCCGAGCCATCAATCGCATCAACCTGAAAACCATGCGCTAAAAAACACTTCGTATCACGACCAGATCCACAGCCAAAATCAAGAATATATGCATTTACAGGCAGCAGTTCCAAAAACATCTTCTGAATCTCTGTAAAATCAACTGCCACTGTACCATCTATAAATGTTTTTACATTTTGGTTATAGTAATCAATCGTATGCTGCATTCGGCGTAGCCCCTTCATAACATATTTTATATGTATCTTATTTTATCACTTGGATTTCGTAGACACAACCAAACATTACTTCGTTTCATTTTCCCCGCACAGCATACTCAAATAGGATGTTCTCACTGTATCCTTCATGGAAAGTCCCAGTTCCGTCAGAACACTCTCCATCCTCTGCAAATACGCCTCCCGCATGGATTCTTCCGCTGCAATTACTTCCAATTCCAGGAAGCTGCCAAGTCCGTCTACCTGATCCAGGCATGCTGTCATCTCATCCCTCTTCATATAGCATCTGGTTTTCTGCACTCCGGCCACTGGTGAAAATCCCAGTGCAATCAGTATCTTCTCCATGCACTCTGGATTTTCCACTGCGGTTTCGTATTCCTGCCGGGACATGGATACTTGATCTATCTTCTTCCCTTTGAAATTCAGCTGTGCCTGCGTCTGGCCGGTGAGCAGCTCCGTACTCTTTCGGATTCGAAGCGCCTCCCCCAGCTTCTTCACATCATGATACTCACTGTTGTAATACATATCACTTTCGCGGATGCTGGCTCCTTCCTGAAATCCTTTTAATATTAACTTTTCTTTGATTTCTTCCAGACTGGAAACCGGCAGTTTAATCTCAATTTCAAAATTATTCATCATATAACTCACTTTAACTCTGTATACTTCTCTTTGCTTCCGTATGCTTTCTCCACCGGATATTTCTCACTATTCCGCTTTATTTTCTCCCGGACAATCTCATCCAGATCCAGTCCACAGACATCTGCCATCAAGATGCAATAATTGACCACATCTGCAAGCTCTTCTTTGATTTTGTCCATTTTATTATCACAGGTTACGTCTTCCGCGCTCCACTGGAACACCTCCAATAGTTCAGCTGCCTCCAAACTGATAGAAATTGCCAGATCTTTTGGATTGTGGAATTGTTTCCAGTTTCTGTCGTCCCTGAATTTTAACACTTCATTCATCGTCTCTTGTGTCATTTTGCTGCGCCTCTTTCTGAATTATTCTGTATCCATATATTGGGAAAAATATTCTCGTAATTCTGGATCGCATACGTATAGATACGTTCCAAGAATTCCCCGGGTCATAAGAACATAATAGATATGTTGTATATATTCCTTAAGTTCCTCATACTCTGCCGTTCTTTTCCCATTTTGATCATAGTAGTTTTCCGGCCGGACCACGACTTTTTTCTCATCCGGATTATACCCAAGTTCACTTCCGATAATGATAAATGCATAATTCAGATCGTACCCCTGTGTAGAATGAATACAACCCACCTCATCAATGGCACCGTCGGAATGAACCCAGCCTTCCGTGCAATGATTCCATTGTTTCCTGATACCTTGAATTTCAATATCATAAGCGGTCTTATCATGCTTGCTGATCCAGTCCCATGCATATCCGGCTGCCATTCTTACGAGCTGCACCTCTTCTTCCTTCTGGTACATCCGCTCATTGAATGCTTTAAAATCCGTCATCAGCTTCAATTCATAGTTTGAAAATGTTTTCTTTTCCTTCACATTTCCCGATAAAATGCTCTTCACATAAGCGATATAATCATTTCCGCCTCTTACACGCATCTGCGTCAGCAGATTGTAATAGGTCATCATCCGCTTAGCCTGCTCATTTTCCATTTTCTTACGGAATCTCTTCACATCAATTCCCGATGGACCAACCACCTGCATCTCATCATAGAAAAGTACCGGGCATTTACATTGATGGAGAATCCAGTCTAACTCATCACTTTCCGTCGTCAATCCGATTCTTTCACAACTCGCCTTAAATGCACCCATATAGGAAATGTTTTTGTATTGATGCAGTCTATGTGCTTCATCTACCAGTAAAATGTCGTAAAACTGTTTTGTCACATCTGACGGAGATAAGATATCGGATGCCTTAAGCCCATAGATACTTTTAAAGATTCCTTTCAAAGTCTTTCTCAGCGAAGTCTGCGGTACGACAAATCCGATTTTCTTATCCTGGAATTCTTCGCTGTCTTTCAAATATTTCAGTAAAAAGATCGCGACTATCGTCTTTCCGCTTCCAGGCATGCCATTCACAACAACCGTCTGATTCTCCTCCTGTTTCAGCGAATCAATAATCTCTTCAACCGCCGCCCTCTGGTCATTATTCAATTCCTTATATGGCGAATATTTAAAAAGATCCGAATTTTCCAGCTCTTCCAGCGAGTGCTTCACTATTTTTTCTCGCTGCAACTTTCTCCAGAGAACCTGGAATTTCTCATCATATTCCTTTTTCCCACAGTATTCCTTGTCCGCCATCCCAGCATTTTTATTACGGACTTCAAAAAGCTCATCTGCAACGATATACTGGATCAGCTTCGACTCATAATCAAACGTCACCGACTGATTAAATTGGGAAGAATAGATGAAATGCACCTTGTCAAAGATCCTCTTGTCCACAGAATTATGATGCTGCGACATACGATTTTTCACATGATTAGACTCCCCAATATACGCCTGCTTCCCATTCTCTAATATGTACAGCATCGGCCAATTGGACAGATAATCCTCATCCCCATATATTTGATTTTTAAAATCACCTTCCGTAATTACAAACATACCGATCTTCCTTCAAACATTTCTTCGTTTTCTAATATTCTAACACCTCATACAGCCAATCACAATTGAATTTAAATTGCACACCATTTTTAAAACAAATCAACAAAACATTTGACCTTCTGCAATTTCTTTTAATGCTTCAACCGCTGTCTCATACGAAATTTTCTCTTCCAAAAGCCCTTCTGTCAAATTTTGATAATCTGCCTTGTACACAGCCTCTGCAATAATCTTTTCCAAAAGCCTTGGAATATCTACATTCTCCTGTGCAGATGGACATATTGGTGACAATTTTCTTATATTTCGTACTTCCTGTACCAGTTTACAGTATTCATCATTTTGTGGTACAAGTGGTAGAAGTTTGAAGATATCATAAATATGTCTAGAATGGTTTTTTATTTTATCTTGCAAATAATAATCACATACTGCAAATACTTTATCAGCCAAAGTACGATCTAAATCCTGTACTTTCATTTCAAACTCATCAAGACCATATACATCTACAAATTCTGGTGCCTCTTCCTTCATCATCACTCCAACATAGTTTCTTACTGGTAATAATACAGTAGGAAATGAAACTGCTGTATAAGATGTCTCTACCGATACTGCAGGTTGAACAACACCATTTTTCTTTGTCAATACTGACTCATAAGCAATCACATATCTGTTATAATCACGACGACTTTTTATTTCTTCCAGATTTGCAATTTCTAATCCCATTATCTCCACAATCTCAACAATAGCTGCTTTCACTTTCTTTTTCTGCCCTTGAGACAATGACATATCTATTGTCAAATCAAGATCCTCCGAAAAACGTTTTATAACCTGGTGACATTTCGACAATGAAGTTCCACCTTTAAAAACAATGAAAGAAAATTTCTCAGCCAAATGTTTCAGAATCATTGTAACATAATAATCTTTTTCTACTGCTTCTGCTGAAAGACCTGTCTGATATACAACCAGATTGATAGCTTCAAAAAATCTTTCTTTATCCTTATGAAGGTATACCATATAACAACCTCGATTCGAATAGATTTCTATAAATCTTATCTGGATAATAACTCAAATACTGTTCTAAATCTGCAAATCGTATAGAATTAGCTTTCAGATACTTGCATAAGCATTTCTGCAACTCATCCGCTGTAATTTCTGAAACATAATCTATATCTTTCATTAGATCTAAAAATTGTAACAAACGATAATTTTTCTCAGTTACCGGAACTCTTGGTTTGCGGATAATTATCCTGGATTTGGCTAATATGGTCTCCCTGTAATCCTTAGTTGCTTTATTCGTAACAACTTCACAAGCCATAGAAACCTGAGTTGTTATTCCTAATTGATTAGCAAATTCAACTCCACTAATATAACCACATCTTTCGTTTTTATCCCGTAAATACTTCTTCTCTATAACTTCATTTATAGACAGCTGTGTACCAGACTTAAATATGCTTTTCTTTGGTATAAAATAGATGCCTGTATCATATCTTTTCAGTAAGCCTGCATCTGTCAGTTTCTTAATCTGCTGACGTATATTGTTTTCTGACATACTAGAATATTCTATATCTGACACAAAAATAGGTACATTTTCCCCATATGTTTCTATTAAATATTCATACAGCACATTTATCCCTCCAATACAAATATTTCTGAAGATTCTTCCTTCACTTTTATTATATCATATGTTTTTGATATTGCAATAATCACAATAATTAGTACTGTCTGAATCATTCATGCATTCCAATATCTAACCAATAGTTTTTCCTATATCTGCTACCTCCATTCGTTCCACGCACTCCTCATACTTTATTCCTCACATACATCTCGGACATTTTCTAATTGCGATATCGCAACCATTCACCTCATATTCAAAGCCACCGTTAAATCTCATTAAAAATAATAGGGAACTTTTTGAATCAACATGATCCAAAAAGTTCCCTATTATTTTTTAATTCCCCCAGAAAATTAATACCTCTTTAGAATGACACCACCAGCTGCATCTTGAATTTTTCTTCTCCATACACCGCATGTGGTATTCCTTTTGGCATGATCAGTGTCTCGCCTGCCTCCAGATAGAATACTTCATCTGCTACGGTAAACCGTCCTTTTCCTTCCAGTACTGTCACCATGGCATCTCCGCCTGAAGCGTGTGTGGAGATTTCTTCTCCTTTATCAAAGGAAAATAACGTCATGCTGACCAGTTCATTCTGAACCAGTGTCTTACTGACCACCTGTCCATCCAGATACTCCACCTGATCCTTTAAAGCTAATTTCACCTGCTTTTCAATATTCTTGTACATCCGCTCTTCCTCCTTTTCTCTCTCCCTTGATTCCAATGGTGATCACCTGCCGCGGGATGAATTTTCCGCTGTTCTGAAGTGCCCTATTGACTGCATATTCGATTCCTCCGCAGCATGGAACTTCCATTCTAACCACCGTTACGCTCGCAATGGAATTGTTCTGCAAAATCTGTGTCAGCTTCTCACTATAATCAATCACATCCAGCTTCGGACAGCCGATTAAAGTCACTCTTCCCTTGACAAAATCTTTATGGAAAGATGCATACGCATATGCGCTGCAGTCCGCTGCGATCAGAAGATTTGCTCCGTCAAAATATGGTGCCTGAACAGGTGCAAGCTTGATCTGGACCGGCCAGTTTCTAAGTAACTCACTTTCCTGTAATTTTTCCTGCTTCGCTCTTGCAACAGCAGCCTCATCATATTCCGGTGCCTCTCGTTCTACAAATGTAATGGCACCGGTCGGACATTCCGGAAGGCAGTCCCCAAGGCCATCGCAGAAATGCTCTCTTACCAGCTTTGCCTTACCGTCTATGATATCAATGGCACCCTCATGACATGCATTTGCACAGAGTCCGCAGCCATTGCATTTTTCTTCGTTAATTTGGATTATTTTTCGAATCATTTCTTACTTCCTCCTTTACTTTTCAAGATGATCATACTAGAATCAGGATATAAAGTATGTTGGATTTCCACCAAAAGGAGAGTTTATGGAAAAATATTTGAATTTGCTTGAGACGATTCCACTCTTTCATGGAATTGCCAGAGATGATATTCCTGTCATACTAAAGCGATTAAAAGCCACGACATCGGATTTTGAAAAAGGAGAATATATCCGCTCGGAAGGAGATGCGGCAGATTTTATCGGAATTGTGCTGGAAGGAGAGATCCATGTACTTCAGGACGATTACTATGGAAATCGGAATCTCAATTTCTCTTTCCAGGCCGGTGACATGTTCGCAGAAGCATTTGCCTGCGCCGGAGCTTCGGAACTTCCGGTAGACATTCTTGCCACCGGCAAGGCAAAGATCTTGTTCTTAAATCGCGACATGCTCTTTGGAGAATGCAGCAAGACATGCGAATTCCATTCGTTTCTGATCCAAAATCTGCTGAAAATTGTCGCATGTAAAAATATGCTTCTAAATCAAAAGCTCAGCTACAGCTCGCACAAAACGACAGGCGAAAAGATCATGGCATACTTAAGCGACCAGGCCAAGCTTCATCACTCCTCAGAATTCACGATCCCCTTCGACCGCCAGGGGCTCGCAGACTATCTGGGCGTTGAGCGCAGCGCCATGTCCGCAGAGATCAGCAAGCTGCAGAAGCAGGGGAAGCTGATCACCAGACGCAGCTATTTTAAGCTATTGCCGTAACTATTCAGAACCCCTTAGAATAAGTAAGCAGATTCGTCATGCTTGCATGTAAGAAGATGCTTATCTTATTCGTAAGGTGACTCGAATAGAGTCACCGCCTCATATATGAGCAAAATTAGTTGCGTAGCAACGGGAAAGCACGACTTGTCGTGCGGTTTTGCGAATGTTTGAGGAGGGGTTCTGAACAGATACCTATTGCCATAAAATAGCCGGTCTTCCTGTCATTTCCCCATATTTAGGACTGGCTTGCCAGCTCCTTCCGGCACCGGAAGAACGCTATCAGAATAAAGATACAGCAAACCACCCATGTCACCGGTTCGCAGATACACACTGCCAGATATCCCCACACCGGAACGATCCAGACGGCAAAGATTACTTTTCCGATCAGTTCCAGAGAACTGCATACCAGAGGTGCAACAGAATGTCGCATTCCCTGTAACGCATTTCGGATGATCACCAGAACGGCCATCGGCGGAACCATTGCGATACTGATGCGAAGATAGCTGGACGCATTCGCGATGACTGCTTCATTGTGGCTGCCAGTCACTAACCGGACGGCTTCCGGTGCGAACAGAATCGCAACTGCCAGTGCAAAGAGCCACCAGATGCCATACAAAAGAATGGCTGTCCGGACACCCTTTCCAATCCTGTCCCGGCGTCCTGCCCCATAGTTCTGGCTCGAATAAGTTGCAGTACCGGTTCCCAGCGCAATTCCCGGAATATAGAGCAATTCTGTCAGGCGCCGTCCGCCCACCTGGGCCGTAATATACACATTTCCCAATGCGTTAATACTGCCCTGAAGGATCACACTTCCAATATTGTAGATCGTACTCATGAGAGCCATACTGAGTCCGGTCCAGAACATTTCCCACACAGCTTTCGACTCCGCATGAAGTTCTTCTCTCGAGAAACGGAATTCCGGATAATTTCGGATCATGTATACCAGGCCAAACACTGCACTGATCCCCTGCGCAAGTACGGTTGCAATTGCAGCTCCCTGTATTCCCATATCCAACAATCCCATAAACAGAAAATCCAGTCCGATATTCAGGACGCTGCTGAAAAACAGGAACCATAACGGGGTAACACTGTTTCCAACTGCCCGCAGCATACTCGCTTCCAGATTATAAAGCATGGTAAGCGGTATTCCCGCCAGGATGACAGTCAGATAACTCAATGCTCCCGCTATCGTATCTTCCGGCGTTTGAAGAGCCACAAGAAGCGGCCGCCGAAAAAGCAAAAATCCTGTCATCAGAACGATTGCAGAGATACCGGAAAAGATCGTCATCCAGCACACGGCACGTTTTACGCCCTTTTGGTCTCCCGCGCCAAAATTCCTGCTCACCGTCAGTGCCAGACCATTATTCATTCCGAATGCAAAATTGGTGATCAGGCTGTATAAAGCTGACGTCGCTCCAATCTGAGCCAGAGCACTGTCCCCTAACAGATGGCCGGCAATGGAAGTATCAGCCAGATTATAGAACTGCTGAAGAAGATTTCCCAAAAAGAGCGGGAAAGAAAACTTCAGCAATAAACGCACCGGATTTCCTATTGTCATATCTAAAGTATAGCTTTTGTGCTTTCCATCCATAATGTTCTACATCCACCTATTTTTCACAATATCCGATTGCATCCAGTATCTGATCCAGTGTCCGGGCATTTCTCAATGTAAATTCACGGGAAACAAGCGGCCTTTCTCCATCTGTAATACATCTTCCAAGCTGTTCTACCTCAAGGCTGTAATTATCCGGCACATCCACCGTCTTAACCGTCTCTCCCGCCTCTGTGCAGATGGTATAACTTAAGCTTCCTTCCTGATTGAACCGGGCATCCGAACGGATCCATCCCTGAGTCCCGTGCATCTGGAACCGGTCAATCCGCTTACCAGCATCCGTCTTCAGCGTCATACCGCAGTTAAATGCGGCTCTTCTCCCCTGGGAAAATGTCAGAATCCCTGTTGTATAGACATCAACGCCCTGCTCAGAAAAATCACTGACTGCCTGTACATTTTCCGGTTCTTCGCCAAACATCCAGAGTATCTGGCTGGTATTATAGCAGCCCAGGTCATATACACATCCACCTAGCGTCTCTTTCCGCATCCGGATATTATTCTGTTCATGCTCGGATGTGATAAATGCAGATTCCATATAAAGGATCTCACCAATCGCCCCGTTGTCTACTTCTTCCTTAATCGCATGAACGAGTGGACTATGCAGGTATGCATATGCCTCCATCAAGATGACACCATTTTTCTCTGCCGCCTCAAAAAGTTCTGCCGCCTGAGCCTTAGAAGGAGCAAGCGGCTTCTCACACAGTACATGCTTCCCTGCTTCCATCGCCTTCATCGTCCACTCACAATGGAGCGTATTGGGCAATGGGATATAAACCGCTTCCACTTCCGGATCCTGAAGTAATTCCTCATAGCTTCCATAACCTTTCCCAATTCCAAAGGTTTCCTGATAATCCTTTACTTTCTCCGGATTCCGTCCCGCAATCGCATACAATTCACAGTTTCTGGCTTTCAGCATTCCTGGAATCGTACAGCTTTTTGCAATTCCCGCCGTTCCTAAAATCCCCCACTTTACTTTCCTCATGATAATCCTCCTTCAACGATTTTTCTGCCACATTTTCTACACAAAAGGCAGAGTCATCTGCTCATATTCTTCTTTCTGTTCTTTTTTCATTTCCTTCTGCGCTTCTTCCTCCACCTCTATCGCTTCATATCCCTCCATCTGACGGTCAATCCAGTCCATCAGGACATCCACCACGTAATCCTGCTGCTCCTTTGTCAATTCAATCCCTTTCGGGAAATGATGCCATTTTTCCATACACCCCCTACAGCAACAGGCTGTCGCATGCTGTGCGATAAAGATCGGATGCCCTCTCATCGGCGTCTGCTTCCCATCATTCGGAATCTCTGCCGGAGCCAGACGCTGACTGATAAACTTCCTCGCATGATCCCGAATCTTATCATCGCCCTTGTCCAGCACATATTTCTTATCTTTTTCCTTTAATTTAAAACTGCTGCGAAATGTTGATCTCGATAAACGCTCAAATAAGTCTTCATGCTCCATCAATCAGTTTCCACCTTTTCAAACCGATATTTCTGCTTTACATCCGGATACTTCTGCCTGTCCACCTCACTCATGAACATAGCATATGGTCTAGCACAGATTTTAAATGGTGCATATAATCCCTGATAGATCACCAGTCTTTCCCCGGTCTCTGTATGTGATGCAAAAGCAAGCACCTTATATAAATATTCCGAGGTATCCGCAGATACCCATTCTCGCTTAAAATGCTGTACAATATCCCCCACGCGGATATCGCGGTTTATTTCTTCCATTGCCGGCTCCGCTTCTGGCTCTGAAGAAACTGGAGATGTCGGAAGCTCCTCATATTCGTCCTTATCAAGCGAAACCGGGACCCCCGTCTTCCCTGTAATATGAACTCCACCATACCAGGTACCCTCAATAGAGAAAACGTCCCCAATTTCATACTCAGAACTATATTCATCATTCTTCTTTACGATTTTGATTGTTCTCATGAATCTAGTGTCTTCCTTTCTTCTCTTTCTATCTGCCCATTTTTTACCTATAATTTCTTCCGAAGCAGCTAGCTTCCCTATAAATCACTCTTCCTATCTGCCAAAATCCATATCCTATACTTTTAATTCATCCTCGCCATATCTTTTTCGTTAGCAGCTCCACCTCTAACTCCATTATTTTCGCCCGCAGCACTTTTTGAATTTCTTTCCGCTTCCGCATGGGCATGGATCGTTTGGATATATTTTTTTCATGCTTTTCTGGCTATTCCCATTGATGCCGTTTGCGAAAGTAAATGTTGGAATTTCGGTTGCTGTTGATTCCAGATCAATGCTCATTCCCATGCTTTCGATTTTTTCTCTTCCTTCACTTAAGTATTCGGCTGCAAGAGAGCTGCCTGGCACTATCGTCAGTCCATTTGTGCTTCTTGGGATCTGCCGCGCCAATTCCAGCGGTGTATGCCCATGATTGGCCCATAACCGTACAGAATTTGCTATATTCATAATATAGCCAAGCGTCTCATTTGCCTTATTCATGTCTTCAACAGGAAGGTCATATGCCTGCATAATATCAAACGCAAACTGTACAAGATCATGAACGTCTCTTTCATCTTCACATTTTCCGGCATCCGATGCCTGATCATGGATTTCTGCAAGGAAATCATCGATACATTCTGCAGTAGAAATTCCTATTTCTTTTGCAACACGTGCAAACTGAGCCAGATAATTTTTTTCCAGGTATCTTCTGAACTTCTTTTCCGCAGATGACAGTTCATAATAATCTTCATCTGTATATCGGAGGAACTCTTTTTTGGCAGGAAGGTAGAATGGCTTGTCCATGACTTCCATTAACAGAATCCGGTAAGATGTTTTACCACTGACAGACGAAAAGAACTCATCCAGGTCGTCTTCACGTATCTGTCTGTTCTTGGAAGCAAAAAACCGAACCATATCATCACTTTCCTGAAGATAATCGTCCCTGAAACAGGAATGCAGCAAAAGGGCATCCATGGTAACCAGAACATCCGGTACGGCATCTCCAATCAAATGTTGTAACGTACAGAATCCCATGTAGCGTGGCTGAAACATAACTGTACGTTTATAGCTTCCGCTTTCTCTGTCATATCCTTTTGAATTCTTGAAACTATTTTCATAATCCAGCAGGATATCCTCGAATTCCACAAGATGGATCACACCGTACAAATTCACTGCCGCTTTTGCATAGGCTGCAATCAACTGCATATATTTCTTCCGTTTTTGATAAACAGGATCTTTCGCCAGCTCTTGATACCGCTCCATGCAATGATAAGAAGTACATATTACTTCCAGATCATCATCAGTTTCGCCAAAAGTAAGACAAAAGCTTTCAAACAATGTATCGTTACTCATTGCGGATGCGATCCATTCTATCCTGTCTGCTTTTTTCAGTTTCGTTCCGTTCATATCAATTTCGTCAATTTTCTTCCAGATTGCCAGAGCTTCCTGGTCAATCATCTCGTCCATCGAGAAATCAATTTTTTCTTCTGTCTCTTCTTCGATGATAGGACGGAAATCATTCTCATCCCCATTTGCAGAATCCACGATTCGAAAATCATTATTTCCAAGAAGTACCTTGCTCATGAGTGAATAAAGAACTTTCACATCATCTGCTTTATATTTCCGCAAGTGTTTCACGATCTGTTCTTTTGTTTCCATTAATTCTTCCTCCATCAGCCGAGAATCTTTTCCGCCCATTCCTTCTCTTTAAATCCGACCAGCACAAAGTCTTCTCCAATCACCATTGGTCTCTTTACAAGCATTCCGTTCGTAGCTAAGAGTTTCAGCTGCTCTTCCTCATCCATTTCTGCCAGCTTATCTTTTAATTTCATTTCTTTATATAACATTCCGCTGGTATTGAAGAATTTCTTTAACGGCAGCCCGCTTTTTTCATACCATTTCTTCAATTCTTCATAAGTTGGATGTTCTTCCACAATGGGGCGTTCTTCAAATTCTACCTGGTGACTCTCCAGCCATTTCAAAGCCTTCTGGCATGTACTGCATTTTCGATATACTAATACTAACATATAACTCTCTCCCTCCTGTTAATTTACTCTTTTGCAAGTTCCCAACTTCCCTTTCTACACAAGTCTTGTGGTCCATTTGGTGCAATCCCACACGTCAGTCGCGATTCCGTCGTAGAATTCCGGTTCATGACATACCATAAGGATGCTTCCCTTGTAATCCATCAGTGCACGTTTCAGTTCGTCTTTCGCCATGACATCCAGATGGTTGGTCGGCTCATCAAGCACCAGGATGTTGGACGGACGGTTGATCAATTTGCATAATCTGACTTTGGCCTGCTCACCTCCGGAGAGTACTTTGACCTTACTCTCGATATGATTTGTGGTAAGTCCGCATTTTGCAAGGGCGGAACGTGCTTCGTACTGTGTGAATCCAGGGAATTCCTGCCAGATCTCTTCCAGGCAGGTGGTCTCGATATCCGGCGGCATCTCCTGTTCAAAATATCCGATCTCCAGATAATCCCCCTGTTCCACAGATCCGGAAAGCGGCTGGATCAATCCCAGGATGCTCTTCAGTAAGGTAGTCTTTCCGATTCCATTTGCTCCGGTCAGTACGATCTTGCTTCCTCGTTCCATCTCCAGATTCAGAGGCGAAGACAATGGTTCCTCATATCCGATGACCAGATCCTGGGTTGTAAAGATATATCTGCCCGGTGTTCTTGCTGTCTTAAAGTTGAATTCCGGCTTCGGTTTTTCTGCCGCAAGTTCGATCACGTCCATCTTATCCAGCTTTTTCTGGCGAGACATCGCCATATTTCTGGTAGCGACACGGGCCTTATTTCTTGCAACGAAATCCTTCAGATCTGCAATCTCTTTCTGCTGACGGTTATAGGCAGCCTCCAGCTGTGCTTTCTTCATGGCATAGACTTCCTGGAATTTGTCGTAATCTCCGACATAACGGGTCAGCTTCAGGTTATCCATGTGATAGATCAGGTTGATGACACTGTTCAGGAATGGAATATCATGGGAGATCAGGATGAAGGCATTCTCATATTCCTGAAGATATCTTTTCAGCCATGTGATATGTTCCACATCCAGATAGTTCGTCGGCTCATCCAGAAGCAGAATATCCGGCTTTTCCAGAAGCAGTTTTCCCAGAAGGACTTTCGTTCTCTGGCCTCCGGACAGATCGGTAACATCTTTCTCAAGTCCCAGATCTAGAAGCCCCAGCGCTCTTGCCACTTCTTCTACTTTGGAATCGATCAGGTAGAAATCCCGGTTCGTAAGGAGATCCTGGATCACCCCCAGCTCCTCCATATAATCTTCCATCTGTTTCTCATCTGCATCTGCCATTTTGTCACAGATCTCATTCATCCGCGCTTCCATATCAAATAACGGCTCAAAGGCACTTCTCAGAACAGAGCCGATCGTCATGCCTTTCGTCAGGACGGCATGCTGATCCAGATAACCAACCTTTACATTTTTCGCCCATTCAATCTTTCCCTCATCCGGCATAAGCTTCCCGGTAATAATGTTCATAAAGGTGGATTTTCCTTCCCCGTTTGCACCGACCAGGCCGATATGCTCCCCTTTCAGAAGCCGGAAAGATACATCTTCAAAGATCGTGCGGTTTCCGAAGCCGTGCGACAAGTGTTCTACATTCAGAATACTCATAAAACCTCCATTCTTACCTCAATAATATATTATATAGAAAAAACCCGCTCCATAACATATCATTCGCTATGGAACGGGGCTTTCGTTCTCTTTATCAACTGTATATTTACAGAGCTAACTCCTTTGCAACCTCGTACTGGTATGCAGGGATACTCTTCTGCATTTTCAGAGCTTCATTAATATCAAAATCTACATATTCGCCATGTCTGTATCCTACAACACGATTGGACTTTCCTGCAATCAGAAGATCTACTGCCATCGCACCCATGATCGATGCATATACTCTGTCTTTACATGTCGGGCTTCCTCCACGCTGCATGTGACCGATAATGGTAGCTCTCGTCTCCATACCGGTTGCTTCTTCGATTCTCTTAGCCATGTTCATGGAATCGCCGACACCTTCTGCGTTGATGATAATGTAGTTCTTCTTACCACGTTTTCTACATTCCTGAATATCCGCAACAATTGCTTTTTCATCGTAGTCGTGTTCTTCCGGCATCAGAATACGTTCTGCACCATTCGCAATACCACACCACAATGCCAGATATCCGGCATCTCTACCCATAACCTCAATGATTGAACATCTCTCATGAGAAGTAGAGGTATCACGTACTTTGTCAATTGCTTCCATAGCGGTATTTACAGCAGTATCAAATCCAATTGTGTATTCTGTACATGCAATATCAAGATCGATTGTCCCCGGAATACCGATTGTATTGATTCCCAGATTTGCAAGCTTCTGTGCTCCTGCGAAAGAACCGTCACCACCGATAACTACCAAGCCATCAATTCCATATTTCTTACAAATAGCGGCTGCTTTCTGCTGCCCTTCTTCTGTACGCATCTCTTCACAACGTGCTGTCTGAAGAATTGTTCCACCACGCTGAATTGTATCAGATACGTCTCTGGCGGACAGGTCAATAATTTCTTCATCTAAAAGTCCCTGATATCCTTTTCTGATACCTCTGACCTTTAAGCCTTTCCCTAATGCTGTTCGAACAACCGCACGGATTGCTGCATTCATACCCGGAGCGTCTCCTCCACTCGTTAATACACCTATCGTACGTATTACTTTGTCTGCCATGATCATTCCTCCATCGTATTATTTCATACTATTACCAAATTATCTCCGACACCATTGTACATGAATTAACAAATCCTTTCAATGGGTATTTCTCTAACTTTTACACAAGATTCTCCCAAATAATTCGTCAATCTGCTCAATAGTAATGCATCTGCATTTACACTTCGTCCCGCCGGAAGACGCTTTACCGCCTTCTCCTTTTTACAATAGATTACAACTGCATCCTGCCCTTCCGAAGGATTCAGAATCTCGAAAAGTTCTCTTTCCTGCTTCAGATAAGTATCCTTGTCCGGATACTGAAGCCACAGCTCTTTCTTCGTCTGTTCAAATGGAATGACCGACTCACAGATGAGTTTACTCGGTGCGTCATCCTCTTCCGACACTCTTCCGCGGATGAATACCTTACTCTCTTCATTCAGATACTGCTGATTCTTCTCGTAATCTCTCGGGAAGATCACTACTTCCACAGAACCGACCAGATCTTCCAGAGTAATGAACGCCATTATCTTATTGGTCTTCGTATATTTCACCGTTTTACCGGTGATCATACCGCCGATGATCTCTTTCGCGCCATCATGAACTCTCGTTCTTCCGGTCTCCTCATCCAGCTGGAAATCCTGAGATGTTCTGGAGATATTCTTTTTCCACTTTTCTTCATAATCTTCCAGCGGATGACCGCTTAAGTAGACACCCAATACTTCTTTTTCAAATGCAAGCTTCGTTTCCTTCTCATATTCTCCTACGTTTGGAAGCGGAATATCAAACTCTGCTTTCTGATCTTCACCGACCATATCAAACAGTGACATCTGTCCGGTCATAGAATATTTCCGTTCCCGGTTCACCTGGTCCATGATCTGAATATAGATAATCATAAACTGTTTTCTGGTGCCGCCAAGACCATCAAATGCACCAGACTTGATAAAGCTTTCAATGGTCCGCTTATTGACTTCCTTTCCAGAAAGTCGTTCAATAAAATCTTTGAGATTCTTGAACTCGCCATTCGCATTTCTTTCATTGATGATAGCCTGGATCACCGGCTTTCCGATACTCTTGATCGCCGCAAGACCATAACGGATATTTCCCTGATCAACAGAGAAGCCTCCAACACCTTTATTGATGTCCGGCGGAAGAATCCCGATCCCCATCTGTCTGCAGGTATAGATATACTCAGATACCTTTCCAGGGTTATCAATGACGGATGTCATAAGCGCAGCCATAAATTCAATCGGATAATAGTATTTTAACCACGCTGTCTGATATGATACCACCGCATATGCAGCCGCATGGGATTTGTTAAATGCGTATTTGGCAAAATCAATCATTTCATCATAGATTTTATTTGCCGTTTTTTCATCTATTCCATTCGCAATACATCCCGGAACACCTTCCGCCTCATTTCCATAGACGAAGTTCTGGCGCTCTTTCTTCATCACATCGCCTTTTTTCTTGGACATCGCTCGTCTTAACAAGTCACTCCGACCAAGCGTGTATCCTGCCAGATCCCGCACGATCTGCATTACCTGCTCCTGATATACGATACATCCGTACGTCGGTGCCAGGATCGGCTCCAGCTGCGGACAGTCATAAGTAATCAGCTCTGGATGATTCTTTCCTTTGATATACTGCGGAATGAAATCCATCGGTCCCGGACGGTACAGCGAGATCCCGGCAATAATATCCTCCAGGTTCTGAGGCTTCAGTTCCTTCATGAAGCTCTTCATCCCTGCACTTTCCAGCTGGAAGATTCCGTCTGTCTTTCCCGTACCAATCGAACTCAGAACTGCTTTATCATCATAGTCGATCTGATTCATATCGATTTCATGTCCGGCGCTTTCACTTGCCAGTCTCACTGCATCCTGAATTACCGTCAATGTGCGAAGTCCCAGGAAGTCCATCTTCAGAAGGCCCAGTTCTTCCAGGGTCGTCATGGTAAACTGTGTGGTCACAGAACCGTCAGATCCCAGAGACAGCGGTACAAACTCTTCGATTGCACGCTGACCGATCACAACCCCTGCCGCATGCATGGATGTATGTCTCGGAAGTCCCTCCAGTCTCCTGGACATATCGATCAGTTCCCGCACCTGTTCGTCTTCCTGATATAATTTTCTAAATTCCGGGTTCATCTGAAGTGCTTTCTCCAGCGTAATATTCAGTTCTGTCGGCACCATCTTTGCAATGCTGTCGACAAAAGCATACGGAAGATCCATCACTCTTCCCACATCGCGGATCACACCTCTGGCTGCCATTGTACCAAATGTTACAATCTGAACGACGCGGTCAGAACCATATTTGCGCACCACGTAATCAATGACCTCCTGTCTTCGCTCGAAGCAGAAGTCCACGTCAATATCCGGCATGGAAACGCGTTCCGGATTCAGGAAACGCTCAAAAAGCAGCTGATACCGGATCGGATCAATACTTGTAATTCCCAGGCAGTAGGAGACAATACTTCCTGCCGCCGAACCTCTTCCGGGCCCTACCATGATATTCTGGGTCCTTGCATAATTGATAAAATCCCAGACGATCAGGAAATAATCTACATATCCCATGGACTGAATAACGGAAAGCTCATATTTCAGACGTTCTCTCAAGGATTCATCTGCATCCGGATACCTTCGTTCCAGACCTTCATAACACAGTTTATTCAGATATTCCCAGGAAGTATACCCTTCCGGTACATCGTATTTCGGCAGCTTGGTCACTCCAAATTCAATCTCTACATTACAGCGGTCCGCGATCTTCTGCGTATTCTCCAGTGCCTGTAATGCATATGGGAAAAGAGCCTTCATCTCTTCTTCTGATTTGATATAGTACTGACCACCTTCGTACCGCATACGGTCTTCATCTGCCAGTTTCTTTCCAGTCTGGATGCAGAGAAGAATATCATGAGGTTTCTCATCCTCCGCGTACGTATAATGAATATCATTGGTTGCAACCAGTTCGATCCCCGTTTCCTGCGACATACGAAGCAGAGACTGATTCACCATCCTCTGTTCCTGCAGCCCGTGATCCTGAAGCTCCAGGAAAAAGTTGCCTTTTCCGAACAATTCCTGATAACGGAGTGCTGCAGCCTTTCCTTCACTGTACATTCCACGCAGGATATTCTTCTGCACTTCACCTGCCAGACAGGCACTCAGTGCAATGATTCCTTCATGAAATTCCTGAAGTACTTCCATATCTACACGTGGCTTATAATAATATCCTTCTGTAAAACCACGGGATACAATCTTCATCAGATTATGGTATCCCAGATCATTTTCCGCAAGAAGTACCAGATGATAATATCTGTCATCTCCGCTTCCCACAGCTTCTTTATCAAAACGGGAGCCCGGAGCTACATAGACTTCGCATCCCAGAATCGGCTTAATCCCTGCCGCTTTTGCTGCCCGGTAAAAATCAATCACACCATACATGACCCCGTGATCGGTAATGGCAACACTGTTCATCCCTAGCTCTTTCACCCTGGAAACACATTCTTTAATTTTATTGGAACCGTCCAGCAGACTATATTCTGTATGGACATGAAGATGTGCAAAACTCATAGTTTCTCCTTCATAAAAGTCGTTTATAAGTGAAAAAGGTGTTCCCGAAGGAACACCTGTATCTGTCCGCATCAATTACATGATCTTATTTACCATTAATCATGAACTGAACTAATTTATCGATATCCTCTGGCTCATGTGCTACGATCTCCAGTTCTGGGATCTCACCATTAGAAAAAATATTTGCCATAGATACATACTGAGATAACTTTGACTTCAGATTCAGTCTGTCTCCTTCTCCTGTTACTAACTCTACTTTTCCACTGCAGGAATCAACAACCTTAAAAAATGCATCAATATCAGTAATATTCTGTACTTTCATTCCTTTTCTCCTTTCCATACTACCACGTTTCGCCATTATTATAACCTATTTATCCCGGATTTCAATATTTTTTTCACGAATTTTTATCTTTCCTTCTTTTAACAACCGGCCAACAGCGCGTTTGAATGCATTTTTACTTAATCCGAATTCTTTCTGGATCAGCTCTGGATCTGCCTTATCCGTAAATGGCAGCTTTCCTCCGTATTCTTCCATACGTTTCATGATCAGTGCCGCATCTGCATCCATCTGAAGAAATGCTTTTTCTCTGACACTCAGATCCAGTTTGCCATCTTCTTTTACCTTTACAACTCTTGCATGTACTCTGTCCCCAACACGAAGTTTCCCGTATGCTTCCCGCTTTGGGATCAGTGCACTGTAACAGTTATCAACGGCTACGAATACGCCGAAATTATCACTGATTTCGTAGATGATTCCATTGACCTGATCATCTTTCTGATATGGAGAATCCGTCCTGAGATGATCGTAGATCTTCATGGTTGCACAGAGTCGGTTGGACTTGTCAATATAAAGCGCAACCAGGATCTCATCTCCTTTTTTCACCTTCGCAGTCTGTTCTTTAAACGGAAGCAGAAGATCCTTCTCAAGTCCCCAGTCCAGAAATGCTCCGATTCTTCCGGTATCCACAACCTTCAAGACCGCAAGCTCCCCTAAAGTGATCTTCGGTTCCTGTGTGGTAGCGATCAGACGGTCGGAAGAATCTTTATATAAGAATACCTCTACCGGATCCCCGATCTCCAGTCCTTTCGGAACCTGTTTTTTCGGAAGCAGAACCTTATCATTGTTATTTCCAAGATATACTCCGAATTCTACTTTCTTTACGATCATCAATCTTTTTTTCTTTCCTAATTCCTCTGCTAATCCCATCGTCTTTTCCTTTCGTGCTCTCATTTATACAAATGTAAATTCTGCTGCCGCGTACAATTTTCCGGATGCATCACACAATTCAACGATCATTCTTTCCTCTTCACGTGCAACCTTTGGATAGATGATATCTCCATATACTGCAGATTTTTTATACTCTACACGCATCTGTTTTACTTCTTTATCCTGTGGAAGAAGCTCCAGCGCCATCTGTACATATTGGCAGTTATTGACATGTTCATTGGTATCAATATGATATTTTCTGACCGGAAATGCGTCTTTTTCTTCTGTCACTTTTGGTAATGCGATCTTCCTTGACGCATATTCCATCGGAAGTGGGTCTGCCTCCCCATAAGGCTCTATCTCGGATTCCTGTGGTCTGACCGGACGTCCTTTTTCCATATCCATATAGACCCAGAGAGAATTGGCATATGCAACCATTTTCTGTTCTTCATCCTTTATACAGAAGTTACGGTCTCCAAATAATCCGTTAAAATCCGTTGCCCATGTGCTGACACTGATCTTCTCTCCCAGCTGCGGATATCGTTCTACCACCACCTGCCAGGAAGACAAGATCCACGCTTTTTTCAGTTCTTTACAGTGACAGATTCCCAGTCCCAGATCTTCAGACTGAAAAGTACTGCAGTCCTGAAAATAATTTACAATTCCCGGGAGGGTGATCCTTCTGGTATGATCCACTTCACTGAACCGGATTCTTCCATCAATCGTATATTTAGGATTCCTTTGCATTTCCCGCATAACTCCTTTCTATCTATGGCTCTTCATCATCATCTCCAAAGAAGAACCATTTTATCTTAAAATCTGTGGTTGCCGTAACCATCTCGTATTCCTCTGCACTGAGTGCGCTTTTCAGCTTTTGTTTTCCTTCGTCATCGACGACCGCACAGGTCGCATTGGTAAAACAGAGATTCGGATATAAGACACACCACCAGTTATGGCCGCTGGCTCTTCCGAGTTTCACCCTGAGTGCTTCATATTCTCCTTCCGGGAATAAAATATCTCCATACTTTTTATCGGGAAAATAGCAGGAGGTTACTTCTGCCTGCGCCTGATAAGAATAGCCCTCATCCCGGATGACCCGGTCAGCCACTGCTTCAATCTCTTTCAGGTGTTCTCTGGCCCACTGTCTGGTATGTTCCACATCCATTTCAGCTGATTCCTGTGACATGTCTTCCTTCATATATTGAAGAACTGCATCCCTGACCTTTAACTTCACGTTCTGGTCTTCTTCACTGTCACTGTTCGCAAGCACATGAAAACGAAATACTTCTCCTGCAAGTGTTTCCTGTGTCTCTGCCATCTTGGCCTCTACCCGTTCCATTCGGCGGTCCACAAGGAATCCTGTCAGGACCAGAGCAATACAAGTTCCAAGTATACCACAGATCATCTGTTTTTTTCCATATTTTTTCAATGATTCTTTTATCTGAATCATATGTATCAGCCTCCTAAATATCATGTTCTATTCAGGAGTCTTGACACATATAAATATTTTATTCTGATTTAATTCTGTTTTGTACGGATAATATCAATCACTGCTTCTACCTGGTTATCGATATGCTGACACACTATCCCGGATGCCTCATCCTTCTCTTTTTTGGCAATGTGTTCTATGATCTCTTCATGCTCTGCAATGAGCTGTGGATATACCTCTTCATTTTTCAGATATTCTACACGGAACCGATACATCTGTTCCCGCAGATTATTCAGAAGCTGGATCAGTTTCTGGTTGTCTGTTGCCATAAAGATGACATCATGAAAACGTACATCTGCTTCTGCAATTTCTGTAATATCTCTGCTCTTTAATATCTTTTTAAACTCTTCCGCCGCTCTTTTCAGTTCTTCAATCTCTTCCTGGGTAATCTTATCACAGGCAAGCTGCACTGCCAGTTCTTCCAGAGCCTTACGAACTTCCAGCACATCTCTTAAACTTTTCTCTGTGATGTCTGCAACCTCCGCACCCTTTCTCGGAATCATAATGACCAGGCCTTCCAGTTCCAGCTTACGGATTGCCTCACGAATCGGAGTACGGCTTACACCCAGCTTGTTAGCAAGCTGAATCTCCATCAGACGTTCCCCCGGTTTTAACTCTCCTCTTAAAATTGCCTGTCTGAGTGTATTAAACACTACATCACGAAGTGGCAGATATTCGTTCATTGTTACTTTGAAATTTGGTTCCATCCTTTATTTCCTCCTTGCATTGTGTATTCCAGTCACATACACCTGCTTTGCCAGCTGCTGCTCTCTTATCCTTCTTGCTGCTCTTTTTGCCCGGTCTTTCTCATCAAAGATTCCAAACACCGTCGGACCGCTTCCGCTCATCATAGCATTCAGCGCGCCGCTCTTTTTCATGACATTTTTAATCTCTTCAATTACCGGATATTCTTCGATCGTCACTTTCTCCAGTACATTTCCCATAGAGGAAGCAATCTTTTTCAGGTTTCGCTCTTTCAGGCCTTTCAGAATTCCGTCAATATCCGGATGCTCGGTAATCTCATGAGAATCCAGCTTCTCATAAACGAGCTTGGTTGATACGCTGATCGGCGGCTTTGCAATCAGTACATGACACTTGGGCATAGCCGGAAGCGGGGTCAGTATCTCACCGATTCCTTCTGCCAGAACAGTTCCTCTCATAATACAATAAGGTACATCTGCACCAAGCGTTACTCCCCTGTCCATCAGCTCCTGCTGTGACAGTCCCAGAGAAAACATACGATTCATCCCAAACAGAACAGTTGCTGCGTTGGAACTGCCGCCCGCCATTCCCGCCGCAACCGGGATATGTTTCTCCAGCGTGATCTTCACCCCTTCTTTGATCTCAAACTCTTTCATCAGAAGATCAGCTGCCCGATAAGCGAGATTATTCTCATTCACCGGCAGATAAAAAAGATTCGTGTTCAGTTCAATTCCCGGTTTCTTCGTCTTCTCCATCTTGATCTGATCATAAAGATACAGCGTCTGCATGACCATTCGCACATCATGGTAGCCATTTTCTCTTCTCCCCAGTACATCCAGTCCCAGGTTAATCTTTCCCAGTGCTTTTAATTCTAACTTATCCATACATCTTCTCCTTGTATCTTGTATACAGTGTACTTATAGTATACTCACATTTTCTTTAAAAATCAATATTTTATCCCCAATCTTTATTTCTTCTTTTTCCAGATTATTTACCTCCATGATTCCTTCTACGGTTGTGCTGTACCGTTTGGCCAGATTCCACAGATCATCCCCGTCTTTTACAATATATCCGACAATTCCCGGACGTTTTTCCACTTCTTCCATATGAATCGGTTCAAATTTCACAGATTCAATGTTGGTAATCGTTACCGGTCTCTTTAAAAAGCTGTTAAATGCGAGTACGGCTTTCACTTCAACTTCATCACTTCCCATAAGACCTATGGACAGTTGTTCCACCGTATAGGTCAGGTCGCAGACCATATCCTCTGTCGTCTCATTACTTTCCATGAGATAGGAAAATGGCACCATTCCCTGCCAGGTGTCGAATGGAACAGAATCATCCGCTTTCACATACAGGAAACTCAGATGCAAGACTCCTTCGATCTGAATGCCTCCCTCCACCGTTTCTGTATGCTCAATCTGAATTCTTGCGCTGCTGTGACAGATCTGCAGGATACTGTCTTTGATCTCCGGAAGGGATAACTGTTCTGTCACTCTACATTTAGAATGATTCTGCATCAGCAGCTGTTCCATCTGTAATTCTTTCGTAACCGGCACACATACCTTTTCCAGGGAATAAAGATCTGACAGGATTTCCAGTGTTTCTTCTTCATATACAGTCATGCGGACTTCCAGTGTTGCTTCCACCCCGATCAGACGCATTTCTCCGTTCTCATCCATTCTTACATCGATATTTACATCCGCAAGCTCAGAATAGATCTGATGATACATCGTTTCCTGGGCTCCATAGCACTCAATACGGCCCTCATACGGAATTGCCTGACTGATCCAGTCTGTTTTTCCATCCAGTGTCTCATACAGACAGAACAGCTGCAGTTCACCCTGAAGTTCTAACTCATCTGCCTTCAGTCTGGTATCCAGTTTTCTGCTGCTTACATTTGTCCAAAGTAATGTACCGATATTTTCCTTGGTTCCATTTAATACAATCTCTTCTTTGATCCGATAGGTATCTTTTCCCGACCGGAATACCTTTAATAATTCTTTTGTATTGGTCTTTTTGTAAATGGGCGTCTCACTATCGATATCTGTTGTAATCTCGGATTCCTGCTGTCCTTCAGAACCGATGGTGATCTCTGCCAGTGTTTTGATATTCAGTTTTCTGGAATGAATTACAGTCACCGTAAGATCTACGTCTGCCGTCTTCAGGAACAGATTCCCTGCCGGCTCCTGCTCCAGATAGACCATTTCTTCAAATGGAATTCTGCCTTCCAGGCTGGATAAGCGTACTTCTCCTTCTTCAGCCACATACAGGACTCTGAAATTCAGTTTTCCCGCCACCCTTATGTAGTTCTCCACAATTTTCATATCTTCTACATTCAGATTTCCCTCTCCGAGAATGATCTGTTTTACATCGTTTTTCGCGTCCGGTACATTGTAGTCATCATCAATATAGAACTGATCTGTAATAGTCTTTCCCATCCGATAGATCTGCATCTGTCTTGTAATATACTCCATGATCCGTCCTCCTAATCATAAATAATCTGTTTGTCAGTATATTCCATCTTTATTACTACATATGGGCAGGTTTTCTTATTTAGAATCTTTTCTTCTTTTCCCGGCCCCAGAAGGCTCGTTCTTACATAGATTGCATTTTCCGTTTCATAGCATTCATTTACCTCAATACTGTACCCCGTCGTATCCTGGGTGCCATATCCGCGGACGACATAAAGATATCCTTTTTCTCCATAGATCATCTTCATCACTTCTGACTTTGCATCTTTAATCTCCTCCTGTAATGTTTCGGGAATCTCATCCTTCTCTACAACGGTAAATTCAACGTCCCGAAGCTTCTTCTCATCCAGCTTTCCCGCCTGACATCCCATAAGCCACAGGACCGGAAACATCAGCATCAGTAGTATCGCCATCTTCTTCATGGAAACCTGCTTAAAATATTCTCTTTATCATCATACACAAGAACACTGGGAAAAATACCAACTTTGTAGTATAATAATCTTGGATTACAGTTCAGAAAGGATATTCACAGATATGATTAGAATTATACTCATCTTGTTATTTGTCATTTTATTTCTGATGATCGGGATCCCCGTACTCGGGATCGAATGGCTGATCGGAAAGGTAAGTAAAAAAACCATGGATTACTCCAGTCTCCGTCTGGTGCAATGGGCATTTCGGACCGTACTGAAGATTTCCGGCGTGGAGCTTACCGTGATCGGAGAGGAAAATGTACCGGATGAGCCGGTACTGTTTATCGGAAACCACCGGAGTTACTTTGATATTGTAATTACTTATGCCCGCTGCAAACGCCTGACCGGTTACATTGCAAAGAAAGAGATGCTCTCCATTCCTCTACTAAGTACATGGATGAAGCGTCTGTACTGCCTATTTCTTGACAGGAGCAATCCAAAAGAAGGGTTAAAGACGATTCTTCAGGCGATTGATTATGTAAAGCAGGGCATTTCCATCTGCATATTCCCGGAAGGGACAAGGAATACCGGCGAAGAATTATCGATGCTTCCGTTCCATGCCGGATCCTTTAAGATTGCAGAGAAAACAGGATGCGCAATTGTCCCCATGAGCTTAAACAACACTGCTGACATCTTCGAAGGACATTTTCCATTTGTAAAAAAGACTCACGTCATTCTGGAATATGGCACTCCAATCTATCCAAAAGAGCTGGACAAGGAGACCAGAAAGCACATCGGAGAATACTGCAGCAACATCATTCAGGAAACGATCAATAAGAACCAGGCGCTTGTTTAGGGCCTGGTTTTTTCATGCTTTCCGGCACAGATTACTTTTTCTTTTACTTTTGCCCCCTAAAGTGCTATAATAAAACGGAATTTATATTCATAATTAAAACGGCGCTGTCAAACAGCAGGCAAAAAGGAGTTATTTTGTAAAATGAGTACACGAAACCTTACTTTACTGACGGACCTGTATGAACTTACGATGATGCAGGGATATTATGCCAAAGGTCAGAATGAAAAAGTCATTTTTGACGTATTCTTCCGTCAGAATCCATGTAACAACGGTTATTCTGTTTGTGCCGGACTGGAACAGGTGATAGAGTATATCAAAAACCTGAACTTCACGTATGAAGATGTTGATTATCTGAGAAGTCTTGGAATATTCAGTGAAGACTTCCTTCATTATCTAAGTGGATTCCATTTCAGCGGAGATATCTATGCAATTCCGGAAGGTACAGTTATATTTCCAAAAGAGCCTCTTCTGAAAGTCGTTGCTCCTATCATGGAGGCACAACTTGTGGAAACCGCTATTTTAAATATTATCAATCATCAGTCGCTGATTGCGACCAAGACTTCACGTATCGTATTCGCAGCTAACGGTGACGGCATCATGGAATTCGGACTAAGAAGAGCCCAGGGACCAGATGCGGGACTATATGGGGCCAGAGCGGCCATGATCGGCGGATGTGTCGGTACCTCCAATGTCCTTGCCGGCCAGATGTTTGACGTTCCTGTTATGGGAACCCATGCACACAGCTGGATCATGAGTTTCCCAGATGAATATACTGCCTTTAAAACATACGCCGATATGTATCCAGAGAACTGCACACTGCTGGTTGACACCTACGACACCTTAAAATCCGGTGTCCCAAATGCGATCCGGGTATTCCAGGAATATAAAGACGCCGGAAAAAAATTTAAGAAATATGGAATCCGTCTGGACAGCGGTGACCTTGCATACCTTTCCAAAAAAGCCCGTAAGATGCTGGATGAGGCAGGATTCACCGATGCAACGATCTGTGCGTCCAATGATCTGGACGAGTACCTGCTTCATGATCTTAAGATGCAGGGTGCGGCAATTGATTCCTGGGGTGTGGGCACCAACCTCATCACGTCAAAAGACTGCCCGTCCTTTGGCGGTGTCTATAAGCTTGCCGCCATTCAGAATGAAGACGGTGAATTTATACCGAAGATCAAGATTTCAGAAAATACAGAAAAGATTACCAATCCGGGCAACAAGACGATCTATCGGATCTATGAAAAAGCAACCGGAAAGGTAAAGGCTGATCTGATCTGTTTTGCAGATGAAACCTTTGACACCAGTCAGGATCTGCATTTGTTTGACCCGCTGGAAACCTGGAAAAAGACGAAGCTTCCGGGAGGTTCTTACACCATGCGGGAGATCCTCGTACCTGTGTTCCGCCACGGAGAATGTGTGTATAAATCACCTTCTGTTCGTGAAATTGCAGACTATTGTAAACGTGAAAAAGATACCCTGTGGGATGAGACCAAACGTCTCTTCTATCCGCACCGGGTATATGTCGATCTATCACCCAGACTTTATGAGGTGAAGAAATCTCTGTTAGATCAGATGAATAAGACAGACTAAGAAAGGAGACAACATTATGAAAATTATTGTATTAGCCGGAGGACTCAGCCCTGAGCGTGACGTATCTCTCATATCAGGAGCGGGAATCTGCCGTACTTTAAGAGAAAATGGACATCAGGCTTTTCTTCTTGATCTGTTCTTTGGACTTCCATACGATCCAGACCGTCTGGAAGAAGTATTTGACCTGCCGGATGCCGGTCTTGGAATTGCAGAAGGGATCCGTACCACCGCACCGGATCTGGAAGCGTTAAGAAAATCCCGTCCGGATCAGTCCGAAAGTGAATTTGGTCCTAATGTCATTGAATTATGCCGTATGGCAGACATTACATTCTTAGGACTTCATGGTTCCATCGGTGAAAATGGAAAATTACAGGCTACCTTCGATACCCTTGGTATTCATTACACCGGTCCGAACTCTCTCGGATGTTCCTTGTCTATGAATAAATTAGTAGCAAAACAAATCTTCAAAATGTCTGGTGTTCCGACACCAAGAGGTACTTCTCTGAATCTGAAAACGAAGGATACTCCTCTGAAAGATCTGGGATATTATCTTCCACTGGTAATCAAGCCTTGTGCGAATGGTTCCAGTATCGGTGTGTATATCTGTCATACGGAAGAAGAGTATGCAGATGCGATCCACCGTTCTTTCGACATTGACCATACCGATGAAGTAGTAATCGAACCTTACATCAAAGGACGCGAATTCGCCTGCGGAATTTTTGCGGGAAAAGCGCTTCCTCTGGTTGAGATCATCCCGAAGGATGGCGTATTCAGTTATGAGAATAAATATCAGGATGGCGGAGCAAAAGAGATCTGTCCACCGGTTTCTCTGGATCAGGAGACACAGGAAAAGATTCAGCGTGCAGGAGAAAAAGCCTTTGAGGCACTGCGTATGGATGTTTATTCCCGTGCAGACTTTATCGTAGATGACTCTGACGGTGAATTCTACTGCCTGGAAGTGAATGCCCTGCCGGGTATGACTCCTGCAAGCCTTCTTCCGAAAGCTGCCAAAGAAGCAGGATATGAATACAGCGCTCTGTGCGAAGCGATTATCCAGGAATCCATCAAAACACGTTATCAATGCAAATAACCTGCCACCGGCAGCTCATTTTGTATACTCAGGTATAAAAACTGGCCTCACCTCCATTGTAGAGGTCTGGCCTTTTCTGACGCAAGGAGGACAGAAAACATGAAGAATCTTACCTTAGAAAATATTACCCGCGCCTGCCATGGCACGTATCACGGTGATAGTAGTAAACTTGGGGAAGAAGTATCCGGTGTTGTCATCGACAGCCGTAAGGTAAAACCCGGATATCTGTTCGTCGCGATTGACGGCGAACGCGTAAATGCACATAAGTTCATCCCTGATACAATCCAGGCCGGAGCTATATGTGTCGTTTCCCATGAAGATCTGGGAGAAACAGATTATCCGTATATTCTGGTTGAATCCACCGGACAGGCTCTTTTAGACATCGCAAAGCTGTACCGGGATTCCTTTGATATAAAGGTTGTCGGAATCACCGGAAGCGTAGGAAAGACAAGCACCAAGGAAATGATTGCTTCTGTTTTAGCTCAAAAATATAAAGTTCATAAGACACTTGGTAATTTTAATAATGAATGGGGTCTTCCGATCACCATCTTCGACATGCCGGAGGATACTGAAGTCGCAGTTCTGGAAATGGGTGTCAATCATTTCGGAGAAATGCGCCGTCTTTCTTCTGTTGCAAGTCCTGATATCTGTGTCATCACCAACATTGGTGTCGCGCATCTGGAATTTTTCAAAACCCGCGAGGGCATCCTTCAGGAAAAATCTCAGATGATACAGGATATGAAGGATAAAGGAACGATCATCCTCAATGGAGATGATGACCTGCTGGCAGAGGTTGGTCCTGTCAAAGGTGTTACACCTGTATTTTTCGGACAGGGCGAGAATAATCAGTTCCGGGCAGATAACATCCAGCCATTAGGGCTTCGTGGCACTGCCTGCACCATTACCCTGAAAGATGGATCTTCCTTTGACTGTGTCGTTCCAGTTCCGGGAATCCATATGGTAAGCAATGCTGTGGCCGGTGCCGCTGTCGGCTATGCACTCGGTCTTACAGTGGATGAGATCAAAGCCGGTATCGAAGGACTTCCATCCATTCCGGGGCGTAACAACATTATCAAGACCGACCGTCTGATCATTCTGGATGACTGCTATAATGCCAATCCGATCTCTATGAAGGCCTCGATCGATGTCCTGAATATGGCAATCGGACGTAAAGTAGCGATCCTCGGCAATATGGGCGAGCTCGGAACCAATGAAAAGGAGCTCCACAAAGAAGTCGGAACCTATGCTGCAGAAAATCATATTGACCTGGTATGTGGAATCGGAGATCTTGCCAAAGATCTGATAGAAGGTGTCACCGAAGTCAATTCTTCCACAGAAGGAATCTGGTTTGCAACGAAAGAAGACTTCTTCCATTCTATGAAAGAAATATTGAAAGACGGAGATAATATTCTGGTGAAAGCATCTCACGGAATGAATTTTCCGGAAATCGTATCTGCATTAGAAACACTATAACAGGAGTAAAGAGTACAATGGATTATCAGATTCTTGCACTGGATCTGGATGGCACACTGACCAATTCCAAAAAGGAGATCTCCAGACCAACATTAGAAGCACTTATTGAAATACAAGAAGCCGGGAAAAAAGTAGTACTTGCAAGCGGACGCCCGACCAAAGGCGTACTGCCGCTTGCAAAACAACTTCAGTTGGAAACATACGGAAGTTATGTTCTGTCCTTTAATGGAGGCCGTATCACCGACTGCCGCACCGGGCAGCTGATCTATCATAAAGCACTGCCTTCCGGCTGCGCAGAACCTGTATATCAGATCGTCCGGGAATACAAAGACGCCGGGATAGATATCCTTGCGTATACTCCCGAAAAAATTATTTCCGGTATCTGCCCAAACCAGTATAGCGAGCTTGAATCACGGATCAACCACATGGAAATCGATTGTGTCGGATCTGATTTCCTCTCTTATGTTTCCAAAGATTCCAATAAACTTCTGATCACTGGAGATCCGGACATCATTCCACAGATTCAGAAACGGCTGATAGAAAAGTTTCGTTCTTATCTGTATATTTACTGTTCTGACCCATTCTTCCTGGAGATCATGCCACCAGGTATAGACAAAGCACACTCTCTGCTTCGCCTTCTGACCAGTATCGGACTTACATCAGAGCAGATGATCTGCTGTGGAGACGGATACAATGATCTGACAATGATCGAGACAGCCGGCCTGGGAGTTGCTATGGCGAATGCACAGCCTGCTGTATTAGAAAAAGCAGATTATATCACAAAATCTAATGATGAAGACGGTGTACTTCATGTCATCAATCAGTTTATGAGATAACTTTC
>JALEKG010000064.1 GCA_022769185.1 Dorea sp.
GTCAGCAATGCGTAAAGCAGATGCTCCTGTGCAATCTCCTGGTTGCCATAGTCCAATGCCACACGCTCACAGTCCTGAACAGCCTGTAATGACTTCTGCGTAAATTTATTTATATTCATAGTGACAACCTCCTTTAAAATCATTGTGTTCTATTTACGATATAACAATACAACGTTTTATTAGCACTGTCAAGTTGTGAGTGCTAATTTTTTATGATTTATTAGAAAATCTTTTTTATCACTAAATTTCAACATTGACAGTTATTTTTCAAAAGCTATAATAGAATCATAAAAGGTTTCGTACATAGGAAACAAAAAGGAGGATATCTATGTTAGATAAAAAAGTAGTAGAGCTGTTAAACCAGCAGGTGAACAAGGAATTCTATTCCGCATATTTATATCTTGATTTTTCCAACTATTATTATGATCATGGATTAGATGGATTTGGAAACTGGTATAAAATTCAGGCACAGGAAGAACGTGACCACGCGATGTTATTCATCCAGTACTTACAGAACAATGGAGAACAGATCGTTTTAGATGCCATCGAGAAACCGGGAGTCGAACTGGTCAGCGCAAAAGCAGTTCTTTCTGAAGGATTGAAGCATGAACAATATGTAACAAGTCTGATTCATGCCATCTATGACGCCGCTTATTCTGTAAAAGATTTCCGTACCATGCAGTTCCTTGACTGGTTTGTCAAAGAGCAGGGAGAAGAAGAGACAAATGCAGATAACCTGGTAAAGAAGTTCGAATTATTTGGAGATGACCCGAAGAGTCTCTATATGCTTGATAACGAACTTGGTGCCCGCGTATATTCCGCACCTTCTCTGGTACTGTAATATGAACCCTAAGAAAGTAATCTGTCCTTGCTATCATGTCACAAAAGGAGACATCATCCAGGCTGTAGAAGACGGCGCCACTTCTTTCAAGGAAGTGAAAAAAGCCACGAAAGTCAGCAAGGGCTGTGGAAAATGCAAAAAAAAGGCCAAAAAATTTGTCAAAAAATTACTGAAATAAGAAAGGAGCTGTTGCACCAAGTGCACAGCTTCTTTCTTATTCAAAACACTACCTCTGATATTCGTTATTAATCTGCACAGAATTCATCTGCCAGTGCTTCCAGCTGTGCACTGCTTTCTTCATTCAAAGCAGACATAATACGCACTGTTGTATCTGCAAAAGTCAGGTTTTTACTACCTTCCAGCATGTTTTTCATTACCTTTGCGGCAACCGGAGCCCAGGAACCATTCTCTACAAAAGCAACTGTACGATTCTGATAATTTCGTTCTGTCAAATGTTCAATAAATGTCTTCATGAACGGAAAGACATCAGCATTATATGTTGTCGTAGCCAGAATCAGCTTATTGTAACGAAATGCATCTTCTACAGCCTCTGCCATATCTGTACGGGCAAGATCATGAATTGCGACTTTCGGGCAGCCTTTTTCACGAAGCTTTTCTGCAAGTATATCTACAGCCTTTTTCGTATTCCCATATACAGATGTATACGCAATCACAACCCCCTCGGATTCTGCCTCATAAGAAGACCAGGTGTTATAAAGTCCAAGATAATATTCAAGATCATCCTTCAGAACTGGTCCATGGAGCGGACAGATTGTCTGAACATCTAATCCGGACACCTTCTTCAGTAATTTCTGCACCTGCGCACCATACTTTCCTACAATTCCAATATAATAACGACGTGCTTCACATGCCCAGTCTTCCTCAATATCCAGGGCACCAAACTTTCCAAATCCATCTGCGGAAAACAGCACTTTATCACAGGTGTCATAAGTCACCATAACCTCAGGCCAGTGAACCATAGGAGCAGCAATAAACTGAAGGCTGTGCTTTCCAAGAAAAAGAGTATCTCCATCTTTTATTACAATACTTCTATCTTCAAAAGCAGTTCCAAAGAACTGTCTCATCATGGCAAATGCTTTTGCACTTGCTACGATTTTGGTATTCTCATACATCTGCATGAAATCCGCAATATTTGCTGAATGGTCCGGCTCCATATGCTGAACAATCAGATAATCCGGCTGGCTGTCACCAAGCAGGCCTCTGATCTTATCCATCCATTCATTTTTAAAACGTGCATCCACCGTATCCATCACTGCTGTCTTTTCATCCATAATTACATATGAATTATATGCTATTCCGTTCGGGACATCATACTGACCCTCAAACAGATCAATCTCATGGTCATTAACGCCTACATATTTGATATCGTTAGTAATCTGCATTTCCATTCTCTCCTTTATACTATAAGTTATGGAATAGTGTAACACTAATTACTGCCAGCAACAAGTCCTAATATCTTTTGATTTTTTTCGATGGTGTTTTTTCAAATTCTGTCTCCCGCACCTTCAGGCTATATACTTTCTTATATGCCGGGACGGTTTTATTGTAACTGTCGATGATGTTCTGCAATGCCACACGAATATCTGTAATATTCTTTTGTTTGGCATATTCATAATCCGGGAATATTTCTGCCTCTATCACGCCTTCGCTCTCCCGTACTAGGATCTCCTGCACCAGACGCTCCTCTCCAATCTTGTTCTCCAGTTCTTCCGGAGATACATTTTCCCCGTTCTTCGTGATAATCAGATTTTTCTTTCTTCCGGTCAGGTAGATAAATCCTTCTTCATCTACATATCCCAGGTCTCCGGTTCTGAGCCACCCGTCCTGAAGTGCTTCTTCTGTTTCTTTCGACATTTTATAATATCCCATCATCACACTGCTTCCGCGTACCCAGAGTTCGCCATCTACAGATTTCGCCTCACAATTTGGCATGAGCTGTCCGACGGATCCTTTTCGGATATTCCAGCTTACCGTTGTACTGATCACCGGAGCACACTCCGTCATTCCATATCCCTGCAGAATTGTAATTCCATATTTTGCAAATAGATCCAGTAGTTCTGGATTCAGATAGGCTCCTCCACTGCAGATCGTATGGAATTGTTCGCCAAATACTTCTTTTTTTACAATCTCTGGTGGAAGCGATGCTGCATCTTCCAATTTCTTCGCCATAGATTCAATCATCATCGGTACCATAAGAATGATATTCGGCTGAAATAACTTAATATTCTTTGCCATACGCATCAGAGAATCATTGATACAGATAATGCTTCCGAGAGAAATTCCCTTTAAAATATCCATACTCAGGCAATACGCATGATGGATCGGCAGAACTGACAGAATCACAGATCTTTCAGGAATCTTCATATCCAGACAAGTTGCATTTTCTGCCAGGTTACGATGTGTCAGCATTACCCCCTTACTTTTTCCAGTCGTCCCGGAAGTAAACATAATAGTACATAACTGATCTGGATCCGGAGCACAGTCATAAGCTCCTTCATATTGGTGAATCATCTCCCAGAATGACAAGCTTTCTTCATCACTTATCTCCTTTTGCATTGAGATTACATATTTCAGTCCCGGACAGCGTTCTTTTACGATTGCGGCTACATCCTTACGAATCTCATCGATTACAAGCACTGTTACATCTGCGCGGTTGATCAGCTCACACATTTCTTCTGCCGGAAGAGATACATCCAACGGAACCGCCACACTCGCACTGTTCACAGTTCCCAGATAAGCGACAAGCCATGGATAAGAAGTCATACCTTTCATCGCAATATGCTTTCCTGTCTCACCTAAACTTTCCAGAATTCTGGAAAAGCTTTCACTGTCTGCTTTCAACCGTGTATAAGATTTGGACTCAACCACATCTTTTTTTAGCTTATAACGGACTGCATCTCCATCCCCAAATTTCTCTGCTGCATGTACCAAAATTTCACGGATCGTACTATACTGCATCCTGTCACCTCCCTAAACTTCATTTACCAGTTTTGCAAGATAATCTGCTGCTTCTCCAACCGTACGGATATTCACTGCCGCCTGCTGATCAACCTCCACATCAAATTCATCTTCCAGTTCTCCCAGCATACTCATAAAGTCAAAAGAGGTAAATCCCAGATCTTCCATAAATCTGGATTCCCGTTTTACATTTTCTGGTTCCACCTCTACATAATTACAGATAACTTCAACCAATTGTTCAAACATATCTATTTTCCTTTCTATATGCGAAATACTTTCTTTTCTAAATTAATTTTATAATATCTCCTATTGGAAGATTCGGATTTTCCACTCCTTTGAACATGATCTTACACAAATAATAATACATATATTCCAGATCATCCCTGCTGACTGCCTTTACCTGGTGTTCAAAATGAAAGTCAAGTCCATTATCTTCCGGCCGATGCATAACCGTTAGATACATTGCCTGCGTTGTTGCACCATTCGGATACCATTTTGTCTTATATTTGATATCCCCAAGCAGATCCAAAGACTTTTCCTGCAGTGTCATCGGCTGATAGGTCAGAGACATTGGTTCATAAGTCTGTCCATTTTCATGCGGATATTTCTGTGCCCGATAAGCAAAATACTGTACCGGATCATAATTCGCATGACGGAAATATGTATTTTGCAGATCCCTGATCTCATAGATTCCCTCCAGAAATGTTTTATCTTCTGATATGATTGTTCGGAATGGGAATGAATGAATTCTGGTTCCGCCAGATTTCTTTTCCTTTAATGTTGCACGTCTGGCGATTGCCGTATTAATGGAAACGTCATCATTCCCATTCATTTTTTGGAAATAAGTCCGAAGTCCCATCAACAACAGACATACCAGAGAGACATGATATTTTTCACAAAAATTCATCAGACGCTTTGTCGGTTCTTCTTCCAGATGAAAAATATCCAACGCAGAATCCACAGAATCGGACACATTGATTGCTGCTCTGGCATTCGGATTTCCGCTGCGCCGTCTTTCTTCTTCTAATTGCTGCGGTCCACGAATTCCATTATAAATCGGTTCCGGACTGTTATCGATCAGATCCTGGAAGAACTTCTCATCACGTTCTTTCGCCTTACTTCCCGCCTCATAGGCAAGATCTTTTTCAAGCTGTTCAATATAAGAAGCCATTTCTTTCGGAGGTTCTACTCCTTCGTACTTTGTACTGCAATATAACTGGATCACATCTTTCAGGAAACAGATCAGTGACTGAGCATCCGCCGTCTTGTGATCAAGTAGCACATACAGGCCATTGAATCCATCTGGCATTTGAATCATTACAACACGGTTCATAGGCGTATCCTGCCCCTTAAAAGGAACTTGTGTCCATTTCTGCATCTCTGCCTGAGCCTCTTCCATCGTACCATTTGAAAAATCTACAAATTCAATATCTCTTTCTTCTTTATCCACCACATACTGGTACCAGGTTCCCTCTTTATCTTTTGCAAAACGAAGACGCATAGCATCACATCTTTCATATGCCTTGTACACAGACTGTTTGAGAACCGCCCAATCAAGTTCAGTCCCTATAGTGAGACTGGTTCCAATATTTAAAACTTCTTTTTTCGGGCAGAAATTCTGATAAAAAATATGAAATTTCTGAGCTGCTGTCAATGGATATACCGGGTATCCTTTCCGTTTTCTCATCATTTTATGATACCTCCTATAAAATCATCTAATGCCTGTTCATAGCTTTTCATGTCTTTAAAATAACTCTCCGCATGTGCGGCTCCTTTTACAATCAGTTTTTTCTTTTCAGATGCACAATTTTCGTAGATTTCATCACACATCCAGCATGGTACAAAATGATCTGCATCACCATGGATCAGCAAGATTGGTACTTTTGCTTTCCGTACCTCCCTTGCTGCATTGCATTCATCCAGACCATATCCGGCCTTTTTCCGATTAATCTTATCTGACAGCGGAATCATCGGGAATGCCGGGAGATGATACATCGTATGTAACACATGAGTGAATACATATTTGGGAGAAGTAAATCCACAATCAGAAATGATTCCTTTTATCTGTTCCGGAAGATCCAGCCCACTTGACATTAATACTGTTGCTCCTCCCATGGATATTCCATGCAAAAGGATCTGTATCCCTTCTCCACAACGCAGCAATGTCCACTCTACCCATCTGAGCAGATCCTTACGATCCAGACATCCAAATCCGACATACTCACCTTCGCTTTGCCCGTGTGCTCTTTCGTCAATCAAAAGCATCTGAAATCCGTGCTTCAGATAATAATCCGACAACCCAACAAAATCACTCATACACTGGCTGGTGTATCCATGAAGACAGATTACTATTTTTTTCGAATCCCCTTCTCCCGGGAAATAAACTCCGTGAAGTTTCAGACCATCTTCCGATTCGATGCAAACATCCTCGTGAGGTCTGGAAAGCATATATTCTTTCCTTTCCTTCAAAAGCGGCATATACTGGTTCCAGTCGGTACCTGCCATTTTCATGGTACGTTCCATTTTCGCATGACATCGCTTCATCGTTCTGCGATAAAAATATGCGGTTCCACCTGCACTTGCTGCCACGGCAGATCCTGCTGAAAAAAGCAGCCCTTTCCATAATTTCTTCATATTTCTTCCTGCCTTTATTTCAAACTGTCAAGCAATTCTTTAAATCTCAAAGCTTTATCAATATTTCCTTCCACTTTCAGTTTCTGGAGAGTTACTGCAAGAATTGGATCAAGCTTTCCAGTCTCTAATTTTTTTAATGTATCTGCACTGCATGTGAACATTGCATCTCTGTCATAATATTCGTATGGTTCTACATGCAATTCTCCATTCTTTATCTCTATGTAAAAAATTCCTCCGGCCTCACCTGTGATGTTAAACTGAAATGCCAGATGCTCCTGAATATTGCTTACATCTGCTTCCATAAACTTTCCTTTCATTTCTGAAAAAAACTCTGCGTATGTCATAATATCCTCCTTACAAAAAGCGACACATTTCGACCGATGGTCGATTTGTTACATCATAAAATTATCACGTTTCCGACCGCTGGTCAATATAACATATTCCTAAATTTTTTTCAATAATTTCCAATTCTCTGTTACTTTTTCACTTGTACAGGTATACCTGTACATGATATACTAATAGGAAATTTGGTAATTTTTGGTTCAAATATCATTCAGAATATATTGTATTAGAAAGGAAATTCTCATGCCTCAAAACACAAAATACAATCAGATCTTAGATGCTCTTCAAGAACTTCTGGTTAAAAAAAATATTCAGTCCATATCCGTCAGTGAAATTGCCCAGACAGCAGGAATCGGTAAAGGAAGTATCTATTACTACTTCCCTTCAAAAAACGAAATTCTGGAAGCATTAATCGAACGAAACTATAAAAAACCCCTGGAGACAGCGAAACATCTGGCCGACCAAAAAGACATCTCTCCCTTCACCCGAATGGCAATGATCTTTCAGGCATGCCGCAATTCAACCGGAGAATTTCTCATAAATAACCGTCAGACGAATGATGACAAAGAACACGCCTTCCTACATCAAAAATATCTGCATTATCTGATTACAGAACTAAAGCCTGCGCTTACAGAGATCATCCGTCAGGGTATTGAAACTGGTTTCATCCACTTCGACTATCCTGAAGCACTGGCAGAAATCGTACTCATTGTACTGACCGTAAAATTAGACAATACACTTGTTCCATCAACCGAAGAAGAAATGGAAGAAACCATGGTCGGACTGATCTCCTTATTAGAAAAAGGCACCGGAAATCCATCTGGGTCATTAAACTTTTTAAAACTTTAAAGCGCGAAATAAGGGGACGGGGGATTTTTAAAAATCCCCCGTCCCCTTATTTCGCGCTTTAAAGCAAGACAGGTGTAGAGCGAACTTCGCCTACACCTGCATATCTATCTGAAATACATTTCTGTACTATATTTTTACCCGCTTTTATGCCACTCCTTTTGTAGAGCAGCCGCAGGCTTTTTCAAATTCTTTTAGTTTTCTTTTTGCATCTTCGCTAATATTTTTCGGTACCTGTATCTGTATCGTAACATACTGATCACCTTTTTCTTCTGGGTGTTTCATAGAGACAATTCCTTTGCCACGAAGCCTTATTTTTGTTCCAGATTGTGTTCCTGGATTTATCTTACACATTACATTCCCATATAAAGTCTGTACGATAATTTCACCGCCAAGTACCGCCGTTGAAAACGGGACGCTTTCCGTTGTATATACATCTTTATCTTTTCTCTCAAATCCAGCCTTGCTTCTTACTGTTACTTTAAGCAATAAATCACCCGGTTTTCCGCCCCCAATTCCTGGCATTCCTTTGCCACGAAGCCGAATGCTTTTCCCTGTATCAATTCCAGGTGGAATATGAACTTTTAAATTCTTTCCAGCTCCATTTCCCAAGTCTGCACCAGACAGACTGATTATCTTCTCACATCCCAATGCCGCCTCATCAAAACTTACAGATATTTCAACCTGAATATCTGAGCCATTTTGTCGGGAATCGCTACGATTATATCCTGTACTGCCAAAACCATAATTTCTAAAGCCACTGCCTCCAAAGTTGCCATCTCTGAAGTCTCTGTTTCCAAAACCTCCGTTTCCGAAAATATTCTTCAGAATGTCATCCATATCGCCACCTTCAAAATGGTACTCATGATAAGTTCCATCCGGTCCTGTATAACGATAGGATCCTGTGTTGCCGGCTCCTCCATATGCTCCAGTATATCCATATGCACTTCCAGTACTGCCATCGAATGCCGCATGTCCGAACTGATCATAAAGTTTCCTTTTTTCAGGATCACTTAAAACAGTATACGCTTCTGTTGCTTCTTTAAATTTTTCAGCTGCCCGTTCATTTCCGGCATTCGTATCCGGATGATATTTCTTGGCTACTTTACGATATGCTTTCTTAATTGTACTTTCATCTGCATCTCTACTCACCCCAAGGATCTCATAATAATCTCTCTTCCCAGTCATTTTTCTCCCTCCCTTCAGTCACAAATAGTCATTTATCAAAGTACCCCGCAGGGATCTTCCTGCGGGGGTATATCATGAAGCATTATCCCTCAATAGAAATGTAATTATTTTCTATTTTCTTTTTCTCATCTTTTGGGAGCCAGAATGACAAAATACCATTTTCATATTTCGCGTGAATATCTTTCTCTGTAATATTCTCGCCTACATAAAAGCTTCTGCTCATGCTTCCGGCATAACGCTCACGCCTTACATATTTACCTTCTTTATTCTTCTCGTCTTTATTAAGACCTTTTGCTGCACTGACGGTCAAATATCCATCTTTCAACTGCATCCTGATCTCATCTTTCTTAAATCCAGGAAGATCCATATCAACTTCATAGCTGTCATCTTTTTCCTTCACATCTGTCTTCATCAGATTCTTTGCATGTCTTCCATACAATGCTTTATCAACATCCGGAAATGCAAACTCATCCATAAAATCATCAAATAAATTTTCTCCAAAAATACTAGGCATCATCATAAGTCATATCTCCTTTCATGACATGAAAAATATATTTTAGCACTGTCGGAGAAATCCGAAGTGTCGTGTACTGGAACAATTGGAATCCGTATCACTCTATTTATTCCTTTCCTTTTGTTCTATTTGTACTATAACACTTATTATTAGCACTGTCAACACTAGAGTGCTAA
>JALEKG010000079.1 GCA_022769185.1 Dorea sp.
TTTACAGAAGAGTAAGCCTGATGAGGAGAGTATATAGTATAATTGAATAAGGAGGATGTACTATGCTGGATTTAACATTTGGTGAGCAGGTCAAAATTATCTTGAGCCGTAAAGGCATGACAATTAAGGAACTCGCAGAAAACATTGAGGAGCGTACCGGGAAGAAGATGTCCCGTCAGAATCTGACACAGAGGCTGGGGAGGGATAATTTTCAGGAACAGGACATGCGTATGATTGCCAAGATTCTGGGATGTTCCTTTCATTTATCCATTCTGGAAGATGATATTCCGACAGAAAAAGCAGATGACACGTATCATTTAGAGAAAGATGAGAAGAAAGTGTCCGAAAAGGTTGAAAAGAATGCGGTATCTAATGTGGCACCGGAAAGGGATATTACACTAGGTGAACTGGTGGAAATGTATGAAGAAGAGCCGGTTGGAGTTCATGAAGAGATGTTTTATGAGGAAGAACCACAGGAAACCTACGAAGAAGAGCCACGGGAAGTTGATGAAGAGGAACTGCAGGAATTTTATATAGAGGAGCCGCAAGAGGCTTACGAAGAAGAGCCACAGGAAGTTTACGAAGAAGAACTTCAGGAGAGAGACATACAAGAGCCGGAGGAGGCTTATGAAGAGGAGTCTGCGGAGAAAGAACTGCAGGAAGAGATATCTGCAGTGATAGGAGAAGCAACAGCAGAGCCAGAGGAAGATACAGAGAATCTGGAACCGGCACCGAAGCTGGAACCAGAGCAGGAAGAAGAAAAAAAGCCACGTGGGTGGAGAGCTTATTTCAAACGGCTTAAAAAACCGGAATCCCCGAAGGAAGAGGAACAGATAAAAGAACCGGTACAAGAGGTTACAGAGCCTGTTGTGGAGGAATCAGCAGCAGAAGATATGTTTGAAGAAAACATGTACGAAGAAACGTTTGAGGAAGATTCCTATGAAGCAGGGGAGTACGAGGAAGATACATATGATGGAACTTCATATGCTGAAAATGTATATGAGGGAGCATATGAGGAGGAGCCGGCAGAAGAGTTCTATGAACCAGAAGCAGAAGAGGATCTTACCAGGGGTGAGAGAAATCCTTATACCGGAAGAGAATATGAATCAAATAGTGTCCGTATGCATCCGACCAGAATAGGATATGTACAGGTCTATGACAGAGCAAATCATCAGTGGACGGATATGACAGAGTGGGCTTTCCTGGGATATCAGGAGCGTAAAAAAGCACTTCTTGGAAAGGACTATGAACCGCCGATCTATCTGGATTAAGTATAGAAGAAATGAGTGAATACAGTTGAACTGGGAACAACTTTTATCGACAAAAAGAAGCAGAGAAAGTACAAACCGGAGCAGATATTCGAAAAGTACAGATCTTCGCAGTGAATTTGAGAAAGATTACCACCGGATCATTGGGAGTGCGTCGTTTCGGAGACTTCAGGATAAGACACAGGTATTTCCGCTGGACAAAAGTGACTTTATCCGGACACGTCTGACGCATTCGCTGGAGGTTTCATCTTTTGCAAAATCGCTGGGGCAAAATATCGGAGAAAACATATTGGCATATAAGGAGGATCCGAGTTTTACCCTGCAGATGAAAGAAGATATCTGCAGTATCCTGCAGTGTGCGGGGCTGATCCATGATATTGGGAATCCGCCCTTTGGACATTATGGGGAAGAGATTATCCGTGAGTGGTTTGAGAGAAATCTTCCGGTGATGGAATATCATGGGAGAAAGATCTCGGAGGTGCTTAGCCCCCAGATGCGTGAAGATTTTTACCACTTTGAGGGAAATGCCCAGGCACTCCGACTGGTGACAAAGCTGCATTTTCTGGTGGATGAACATGGAATGAATCTGACATACGCCCTTTTGAATACCATTATAAAATATCCTGTTGCATCAACGGAGATCGATCCGCAGTCGGATGATATCAGCAAGAGAAAAATGGGATACTATTTTGCAGATCAGGATGTCTTTCATGAGATTGTAACGGCAACCGGCACCGGCAACCGACGCCATCCGCTTACGTTCATTCTGGAAGCGGCAGATGATATTGCATATAAAACAGCAGATATTGAAGATTCATTTATCAAAGGATTTTTAAGTTATCATAAATTGCTGGAAGAATTGTCAGAGTTGCAGAAAGCAGAAGAAAGTAGTATGGGAAGTGGCGCTTTTCGTCCGGCGGACCAGATGGAAGAATTGTATCTCCGGGGAAAACAGATTAAAGTGGAGAATCCGGAGGCATATGCAGTTAAGAACTGGATTGTAAAGGTACAGGGATTCCTGATCGGTTGTGCAACTTTTGGGTTTACTTCTCATTATAATGAGATTATGGAAGGAAAATATCCGCATGACCTTTTCCATGATACTTATGCACAGGGGCTGATGGATCTTCTGGGAGATCTGGCATTCAGGGAGGTTTTTATCTCTGAGCCAATCTACCGCATGGAAGTAACAGAAGCAGCCATGCTGGATTTCCTGATGAATAAATTTATGACCGCAGTTGTCAAATATGATGATGAGACACAGAAGCTGGATTCGATTGATGAGAGAATGATCTCTTTCATTTCCAGTAATTATAAGAAAGCATATCATTATCATGCCAAAGGGAAATCTGAAGATTATAAATTATATCTGCGCCTTTTACTGGCGACAGATTATATCTGCGGGATGACAGATAGTTATGCAAAGAGACTGTATCAAGAATTAAATGCAATTTTGCCATAAAGAAATAGTAGAACCATTTTAAGATGGTATAAAATGAAATTCCCGGGAATAGATTGTGTTAATACAACCCAGGAATGGAAGTGAAAGATTGCAGCGTTTTATTCGTTATCTTTATGAATATGAGCAGGGAAGAAAGCTTCGAAATGTAGGCTTTGTCAAAGCAGAACAGGGGGATGGGGAATGCATCATCCATATTCATGGAAAAGGCTTCCGTATGAAAGACGAGAGAAAACTCGGCCTGTACCTGTTCTATCTGGAAAAAGGAGAATGTGTGGGAATATGGCAGGGTTCCGTGGAAAACGTGAATCCTGCTGTTAATTATCAGCTCAGGTATACCAGAGAAGATACAGGAGTTCCGGAGAATTTTGAGCGGATTAACGGGATTCTTCTTTTGGATGAGAATGGGCACTGCTATGCGGCAGTATGGGATGACACACCGGTGAATCTGGGGCGGATCCGATTCTGGAAGCCGGTTGTTCCTGTACCGGAAGAGCAGGTCCCGCTGCCAGATGCAGGGATGCCTGAAGAGATCACGGATCTGGATGATCTGCCAGGAAAGCAAGAAGAGATTCCGGATGAGCTGTCAGGAGAACAAGAAGAAATTTCAGAAGAGCCGGCCGAAGAACAGCAAGAAAAGATTCCGGTTGATCTGTCGGAAAATCGGTCATCAGGAGAGATTATGGAAGAGGAGATTCCGGAGATACAGGAATCCTGCCGATGTGTCTGCAGAAAGTTACAGCGAAAGGATCTGGCACTGCTTCCAAGATGTGAATGGAAGCTGGCGAATAATAGCTTTCTGCTTCATGGATATTACAATTATCATCACATTGTGCTGCTTGATCGTGGAGAAGGGCTGAAACTTGGTGTACCCGGTATTTATCATCCGCAGGAAGCACGGGCGGCCGGTGCATTTGGATTCCCGGAATTTATAGATGCCGGTCAGGTTGAGATTGACCGTACGGAGGAAGAAGAAAATTCTGGGGAGAAGTTTGGGTATTGGTGCAGAAATGTACGTGGACAGATGCCACCTGCATAGGAAAGCAATTTTGTGCATGGATTTTTACAGAGGAAAAAGATGGTTGAATTTTCAAGGGCAGAGATGATGGAGAAATATAGATGCAGAGCATAGATGAAAAATATATGAAAGAAGCAATCAGGCAAGCAAAAAAAGCATATGCGATCGGAGAAGTTCCCATAGGGTGCGTGATCGTGTATCAGGATAAAATTATTGGCCGGGGGTATAACCGCAGGACAATGGATAAAAATACGCTGGCGCATGCCGAACTGATTGCAATCAAAAAAGCAAGTAAAAAAATGAATGACTGGCGTCTGGAGGATTGCACGATGTATGTGACTTTGGAGCCATGCCAGATGTGTTCTGGTGCAATCGTCCAGTCAAGAATGACCAGGGTAGTGGTAGGATGCATGAATCCGAAAGCAGGCTGCGCAGGTTCTATTTTAAATCTGCTGCAGATGCCGGAATTTAATCATCAGGTTGAAATGACGACAGGTGTTCTGGAAGAAGAATGCAGTCAGATGATGAAATCATTTTTTAAAGAATTGCGGGAAGTAAAAAAACAAGAGAAAAAGAGGAATGAAAATGATATACAATAATGTGTTGGAGGCAGTCGGACATACACCGATGATCCGTCTGAATCATATGACAGAAGAAGATAGTGCAGAAATACTGGTAAAATTTGAGGCAGTAAATATTGGAGGCTCCATTAAAACCAGAACAGCGCTTCAGATGATCGAAGCCGCTGAAAAAGAAGGAAAGATCAAGGAAGATACGATCATTGTCGAACCGACCAGTGGAAATCAGGGAATCGGGCTTGCGTTGATCGGGGCGGTCAAAGGCTACAAAACAGTGATTATCATGCCGGATTCTGTCAGTGAAGAGAGACGAAAACTGGTACAGAACTATGGTGCAGAGGTGAAAATCATTCATGATAGAGGAAATATCGGAGAGTGTATTGAAGAATGTATGAAGACAGCATTGCAGATGGCAGAAGAAGACTCTCGCGTATTCGTGCCACAGCAGTTTGAGAACCCGGCAAATGTAGAAGCCCATCGTATGCAGACGGGAAGGGAGATCCTGGAACAGGTCGATGGTCCGATTGACGGTTTCTGTTCCGGTATTGGAACTGGAGGAACCATTACTGGAATCGGTGAAGCATTGCGAGAGAAAAATCCAGATATCACAATCTGGGCAGCAGAACCGGAACATGCAGCAATTCTGTCCGGACATCCGGTTGGAAGTCATATGCAGATGGGAATCGGCGATGGCGTCATTCCTAAGATTCTGAATCAGAAAATCTACGATGATATCTGTATCATTACGGATGAAGAAGCAATTGAGACTTCCAAAAAACTTGCAAGGCTGGAAGGACTGATGTGTGGAATTTCCAGCGGAACAAATGTAGCTGCCGCAATTCGGCTGGCAAAACGATTAGGAAAGGGAAAACGTGTCGTAACTGTACTTGCGGATACTGCAGAAAGATATTTTTCCACAGCGCTGTTTTAACGCAATAAAAAGGGGACGGGGGATTTTAAAAAATCCCCCGTCCCCTTTTTATTGCGTTAAAGTACAAAAGCGTACATTACTATAAAGTGACAGGCACTTCCAGCCATAACGAACAGATGAAAAATCTCGTGGCTTCCGAAATATTTATGCTTATTGTTGAAGATTGGAAGCTTGAGTGCATAGATAATACCGCCTACAGTGTAGATGATGCCTCCTGCCAGCAGCCACCCGAATGCTGCAGGGGACAGTGCGTTAAGTAATTGGGTGAATGCCAGTACGCAGGTCCACCCCATTCCGATATAGAGGATAGAAGATACCCATTTTGGACAATATACCCAGAATGCTTTGATCAGGATACCGATAATTGCGAATGACCATACGATGGAAAGAAGTATGATGCCGGTTCTGCCTTTTAATACGAGAAGGCAGATTGGTGTATAGCTGCCTGCAATGAGTACGCTAATCATCATATGATCTATTTTTTTGAGTATCGTATTCATTTTTTTAGATTTGTCAAATGTATGGTAGGTTGTGCTGGCTGCATATAGTAAGATCAGGCTTGCGGCATAGATTGCAATTGAGATTATATAGATTCTGCTGGGTTCGCGTGCTGCTTTTAACAGAAGCGGTACGGCTGCAAAGATTGCCATCAGCATTCCGATAAAATGTGTGATTGCGCTTCCAGGATCTTTGATGTGTTCTTTTAAGTTTTCTGCCATAATAAAACGCCTCCTAAATATTGAAAATACATCATGTAGTTTTAAAAACTATGTTATCCATATACGTATATTATATCCGATGCGTAAAAAAATCAAGTATGAAATATGTTTTTTTGAAAAATTATGAAAAGACGGACTGGCTTGGCGAAATATTGAATCATTGGCTGTTTTTACCTGTCCACAATAATGATATGATAATGAACTGTTGGAGTAGAACAAAAGAGATGGTAGAGTTGAGAAACAGAGGAGGAATTTTAAATGAGTACCAATACAATGAATACAGGGAGTCAGGTTACAGACGGACGTGTAAAAGCGATGGTGGTCACAGCATTCTTTGCTGCGATTACATTCCTGGGAATCCAGTCTTTTCGAATTCCGCTTCCGGCAGCAATCGGAACACCGTTTGTGCATTTTGGACATATTTTTGTTGTAATGGGAGTATTGCTCCAAGGTGGTAAAAGAGGAGCTGTATCCGGGACATTCGGACTGATAATATTTGATATTTTAAATGGATATCTGCAGGATGTTCCGCAAGTATTTATTGAGACTGTGGTAAAATGTCTGATTGTCGGCGCCATTTTTATGATCCTGAAAAAGAAAGCGCAGGGAGACAAGAAAAAGGAATATGGGTATGCGATTATCTGTGCGGTAATTTACGGATGCATGAATATTGTGATTGAACTTGTGATGGGAACAATCCGGATGATGATTTTAGGAAGTGGATTTGCTGCTGCAGTTGCAGGATCAGTGGCATCCATTCCGGCAACTGTGATCAATGCTGTATTTATGATAATTGCAATTGCGGTATTGTATCAGCCGGTAAAAAGCATTTACAGAAGAGTTGCATAGACTCGGGCGGGAACAGAAGAGCCCGGCATAGAAAAAGCATTCGTTTTGTCTGAAAATGTGATCAGACGAGAACGGATGCTTTTTTAGACTTTATTTTTTTGTATTTTTATCCTTGTCTTTTGGTCTGTTCCAGATGTAGAGTGCAAGCAGAATACCAACGGTGTATAACATGCTGACAAGGATGGTCGGATTGTCTTTTAAAAAGTAGACGATCAGGACGATCGCCAGAAGAAAAATGGTCAGTTGGAAAGCAGTTGCAATTCTTTTTTCCCGGATGTCTCTGGATCGCTGCATCAATTCCAGACGCTGCTGTTCTAACCGCAGATATTCCATCAGATCATCGTCGCTGATTCTGGAAAGAATCAGCTCATCCCGTGAGAGCTCTGTCTTTCTCTTAGAGTGAAAGTGGAAGAAATTACGAAAGGCTCTGTCTTTTTTGTCGGATGTGTCCTCTTCTTCGAAGAGATCTTCCTCCTCCAGTTCATCGGATGTAATTTTCTCGGCTGCCTCTGCATTTGTCTCTGTGGCAGCGTCTTTTGACTCCGGCTGAACAGGAAGTTCCTCTTTTTCTTCGCTTCCCTGCACCTCTTCGGATGCGTTTTCTGCGGGTTGATCTATTACAGACTGGCTGGCCGTAGAATTTACGGTCGGATAAATCAATACGTTTGCTCCGGATGTTTCATTTCCTTCATTTTTTATTGTGTTTTCATTTGTATTTGGTACTTCAGGCACGTATAACCCCTCCGAACTTTTTTATTTATTGTAACAGTTCTTTTGGGAAAATACAAGAAATCTGGAAAATGAGAAGTAAAAATGATAGAATAGAGATTACAGTTTATACCCGCATCATAAAATGGCGGGAGATGACAGATTTGGATACAGGAGAATTTATATGCGTTTGCAAAATGAAATTCCAGATAGTTTCTGGAGTCTTTTTCGTTCGGTTAACAGAGAAATTTATATAGAGGCACTTTTGTGCATTAATGAGGAATATCAGTATAGTAATTATTTCCTGACAAAAGAAGTGTGCATCCAGATCTTAAATGATATGAATGCAAGAAAGCGTTTCGAACTTCAGCGTGAAGAAAATGATACAGAATTTGACATGCTGGAAACTCCGGCATCCAGGATTCTGAACTGGCTCCTGAAGGCTGGCTGGCTAAAACGGATCGAAGATTACCGGACTCTGGTGACGAATATCGTAATCCCGGATTATTCAGCGGTTTTTATTGATACGTTTGAACGTCTGAATTCGGAGGATTTTGAAGAGACAAATATATATATTCAGAATGTGTACGCAACGCTTTTTTCGTTCCGGAATGATCCGCGTGCGAACCTAAGTATGCTGCGGACGGCGCTCGTGAATACCCGGAGACTTAATAAAGCCCTGCAGGACATGCTGCATAATATGGATAAATTTTTTTCCAGACTTCTGGAGCAGAATTTCTACGGAGATCTTTTGAGAGAGCATCTGGACGGATATGTGGAAGAGATTGTGAATAAGAAATACCATATTCTGAAGACCTCGGACAATTTCTACATTTATAAGAATGATATTAAGCAATGCCTGAAAGAGATCCGGGACGATGAGGAGTGGATTGAAAACGTACGTGCAAGATCAAAAGCAATGGGTGATACCGGAGACGATGTGCTGGACCTTCTGGAGCTGATCGAACGTGGATTTGATGATATTGAGCACCGGATCGCCAATATGGACAGTGAGCACACCAAGTATGTAAGGGCTACGGTGACGAGGCTGAATTATCTTTTAAGCGGGGAGTCAGATACCAAGGGGCTTGTTGTACAGCTTTTGAACCGGATGTCTGCATCCCCGGAGCGTACAGAAGAAATGATTCAGATGACTGGCACAAAGATGAATCTGTCTTTATTGGAAATTTTGTCCGAAAAATCATTGTATAAGCGGAAGAAACCAAGAAAAGATTTTATCAGTCAGATGGCTCCGGATGAGACGCTGGAGGATCTGGACAGAGAAGATGTGCTGAAGTTCAACCGGATTCAGGTCAGATACAGTAAAAAACAGATCGAAGAATTTATCGAGGAACATATGGAAAACGAGATTATGGATGTTTCTCAGATGGAGATTACGAATGAAGAAGATTTTGAAAAGCTGATTCTGGCGTATGACTATAGTACCCGGAAAAACAGCCGGTATATGGTGCTGGAGGAAGAGTCTGGCATGGTGGAAAATGGGACCTATCGTTATCCGGCGCTGAAATTTGTAAGAAGAAGCCTATAAAAATGTCAGAATAAAAAAGAGAAGAAGCTGGTAAGGAGAAGCATTATGATAGAGTATTATGAGCAGCTTTCGCAGGAGGAACAGGAGGCAATTACTGAGGTCATCCAGACGCTGTACCGCCAGACATTTATTCTGGAGCGAAAATTTGAAAAGCGATCCGGAAGAATGCAGTATACACGGGAATACAGGATCTGCAGTAAGCATCTGGAATTTCTGAAGTTTTATTTTAAGATTGCAGGAATCACATTAAAAGAAAATATTCACATGGGAGTCATTTATATTCAGGGAGAAATGCTGTGGGGAGAAAAGCTGCCGCGACTTGCGACGATTTATCTTCTGGTGCTGAAGCTGATCTATGATGAGCAGATGCAGACGGTATCTACTGTAAGCCATGTTGTGACGACTCTTGGAGCAGTAAATCAGAAAGCAGGAGAATTCCGGGTACTAAAAGGAATTCCGTCCCCGACAGAAATGCGGCGGACGATTGCCCTTCTGAAGAAATATCAGATCATAGAACCGCTGGACGTACTGGAAGAATTGAATGAAGGTACAAGACTTGTGATTTATCCATGCATTCATGCAGTTCTGCTGGCAGATGATATCAGAGAGCTGCTGGCAACATTCAGTGAGGAGGATCCAAATGGAGACGAGACAGCCATTCAAAGCGTTATCGAAGATATGTCTGAATAACTGGCATTATATTGATAAGAAAATATTGACTTTAAGTGAAGGAATCAACTTTTTTACCGGTCATTCCGGAAGTGGGAAATCTACAGTCATTGATGCGATCCAGATTGTACTATATGCAAACACGGACGGTCGGGGATTTTTCAATAAAGCGGCAGCAGATGATTCCGATCGTACGCTGATTGAGTATCTGCGAGGCATGGTTAATATCAGTGATAATAATGAGGCACAGTATCTGAGAAACCATAATTTCTCCAGTACGATCGTGCTGGAACTGGAGCAGACGAATACCAGAGATAAGCAGTGTGTCGGAGTAGTCTTTGATGTGGAGACTGCGACCAACGATATCAGCAGACTGTTCTTCTGGCATACGGGAGGACTTCTGGAAAATCAGTATCGGACGCAGTCACGATGTCTTACGACGATGGAAATCAAGGAATATTTGCAGAGGACATTTACCCCGGAACAGTATTACTGCGGGCCGAGCAATGAGAGATTTCGCAGACAGCTGTATGATATCTATCTGGGCGGATTAGACATGGAAAAGTTTCCAAAGTTATTTAAACGTGCAATTTCCTTCCGTATGAATATCAAATTAGAAGATTTTGTAAAAGAATATATCTGTATGGAGCAGGATATTCATATTGAAGATCTGCAGGAAAGTGTCATGCAGTATGGCCGGATGAGAAATAAGATTGAAGAGACACTGGAAGAGATCCGAAGACTGAGACAGATTCAGGAAGCTTATTTGAATTACCAGAAAAAGCATATGGATTCACAGATGTGTTCCTATCAAATTGATCGACTGGAAATGATGCAGCAGGAAGCGAAGAGCCAGGAGTGTCGTGATAAGATCCAGGTGCGAAAGGACGCAATCTTGCAGCTGGAAGAACAGAAAGAGCAGTTAGATCAGGATCAGAAGAATCTTCAGAAAGAATATGAAGAGATTATCCTGCGTATTGCAGACAGTGGTTACTCTCGATTAGAGACGGATCTTGCGGCATTGAATGAAACTTTAGAGCGACTGAATGCGAGCAAGGTGCGCTGGATGCAGACCGCAGAACGGTTAAAAGAATGGAAATCCCGGGATATTACGCCGAATCAGGTGATATGGGATATTGATAAATTTGCAGACGGCAGAATCACAGAAGGAGAGCTTTCCCGCCTCGCGGAAGGTTTAAAGGATCTTCAGGAAGAGCTGGAAGACCAGAGACAGGAAGCGGATGCGGAACTGCGCAGGATCAAAAAAGAAGAAAAAGAAGGCAGAGAAGAATTAAAAGCTTTGAAGCAGGGAAAGAAAGCATACCCACGGGAGCTGGAAGAGGCGAGATATGAGCTTCGCAACCGCCTGCATGAAAGATGCGGGAAATTTATTAATGTCCAGATCCTTGCAGATCTTCTGGATATCAGGGATGAGCGCTGGCACAATGCGGTGGAAGGATATCTTGGAAACAATAAGCTCCTTCTGATCGTGGAACCTGCATATGCGAAAGAAGCCATGGACATTTACCAGGGAATGGATAAGAAGAAATTCTCCCGTGCCGCAGTGCTGGATACAGAGAAGCTGATGAGGGAAGAGCATCCGGCATCACCGGGATCACTGGCAGAAGAGGTGATCGCAAAAGAACCATACGTGAGAGCGTATATTGATTTCTTCCTTGGAAATGCGAAAAAATGTGAGAATGTGGAAGAACTCCGCTCCTGCAGGATCGGAGTGACGCCAGACGGTATGCTGTATCACAGCTATCGCCTTCAGCATATTAATCCGGAGCAGTATACCAGGAGAGCCTATATCGGAGAAACAAGTATGCGACAGAGGATCCGCAAGCTGGAAGAACGTTGTGAAAAACTTCAGCAAGAACGCCTCCCGATCCAGGAACTTCTGGAAGAGATCCGAAGGACCATGCAGCTCGAGATGCTGAATCAGCCGGCAGAGGATTA
>JALEKG010000082.1 GCA_022769185.1 Dorea sp.
GAAATATTCTCCAAAGCCATTGATCCTTCGCGCAAATGTCGGAGACTGGCTGGAGGTCACATTGTATAATTTGTGGGACCCGGATCATCCAGTACCTTATTACGATTATCCGAGAGTACCGCTTGAGATGAAGCATAAGCCATCAAGCAGGGTTTCCTTGAATCCGCAGTTCCTGCAATATGATCCGGTCTGTGATTCGGGAATCAATGTGGGATATAATCCTAAAGAGCAGACGGTAGGAATTGGGGAGAGTAAGCGCTATTTCTGGAAAGCGGACCGAGAATACGGAGCCTGCCTGTTACAGTCATTCGGGGATATGCGGAATCACAGATATCATGGATTGTTTGGAGCTGTGATCATAGAACCGTCAGGGGCCAAATGGTATGAGAATTTTACGAAAAAGAAGAATCCATTTGCGGAACAGGCGGTGATAACAGCACCGGGAGAGGAAAGCTTCCGGGAATACGTATTGTTTATTCAGAATGGAATCCGGCTTCAGGATGCGAAAGGGAACTTGATTCAGACTGCGGCAGCAGGCAATGAGGAGCCGGTGGATGCGGAAGATACAGGAGAAAAAGGTTACAATTATCGGTCAGAACGGTTCGCAAACCGTCTGGCTAAGGATAGCCGGGTGTGGAAAGTGTTCAGCAGCAAAGTGCATGGAGATCCGGCGACGCCCATATGGAAGGCTTACTCTGGAGACCGTGTGATTTTCCGGACCATGATGCCGGCAGATAAGCCAAGAAATGTATCTTTGACCATTCATGGACACTTATGGAGAGAACAGCCAAAAGATGCCTTGTCCAGAGAGATCCCGATTCAGGGTGGAATCAGTGTCGGGAATCGCTTTGATATGGAGCTGAAAGGCGGAGCCTCCTGCCCGGGAGATTATCTGTATCGTTCTGGAAGTTTCGGATGGGATGTAGAATCCGGTATGTGGGGGATTTTCCGTGTGATGAAACATTCTATCAGATGTAAATGTAAAGAAATGTGCGGAAGGATTTTGAACTGCATAAAGTAAGGAGAGCAGGAAGGCCAGTCGGGAATGACTGGTCTTTTCTGTAGATAATGTGATATTATTCTTCGTGAGAAAGCTTCCTGGCTGCATTGTAAGACAAATTACGCTTGTATTGTCTCAAAGCTTTTTATAGCGTATAATTTGTACAAACTATTTTGGAAAAACGAGGATTTTTGAGATGAGAGCAGAGATGGTAACACTTACGAATATGTGTATGATATATGATGACAATGGGAATGTCCTGGTACAGGATAAGGTAGATGATAATTGGGGTGGTCTTACCTTCCCCGGAGGACATATCGAGAAGGGAGAATCATTTGTAGATTCAGTCATTCGGGAGGTATATGAGGAAACTGGCCTTACGGTAAGCAATCTTCGAATCTGCGGTACAAAAGATTGGGAAAGAGAAGATGGTTCCAGATATCTGGTTGTCCTTTATAAAACAAATCAGTTTAACGGTATTTTGAAATCGTCAGAAGAAGGCAAAGTGAAATGGATGTCATTGGAAGATATGAAAAATGGAAACCTTGCAGAAGGGATGCTGGATGTGTTAAAGGTTTTTCTTGAAGACGATGTGAATGAATTTCACTATACAAAAGAAAAAGGTGAATGGAAATGTGTACTGAAATAAACGGAAAAATCATTTGCTATGATTTGATAAAGCTGTTTGAATGATATCAAGGTCGCCTTAGGTGTGGCCTTGTTTTTTTATTTTGTACTATTTCTATATTTAGAAAAAGGGAAAAAAGTCCTTGTTCAGAACAGGGAGTATGGTAAAAACGCATAAAAAAAGTAATGATAAAATGTATAATTGTTACAAAATGCAAATAAAACGGAAATATGAGACTATAGTCCTATTTTGAAATGGGGACATATGTCATAATCCAGATACAAACCAGTTCTGAGAATTAGGCAGGACAACAAAGCGGAAATTATCACACAGATACTGGGAACCAATTATTTTTATTTACAAGGAGGACATGTATTATGAAGAAACGAATTATTTCAATGCTGCTTGCTGGCGTGATGGTTCTGTCATTGGCGGCATGTGGCGGCTCTGGCAGTGGAAGCAGCGGAGAAAGCGAAGGGGGCGCAGAAGCTTCTGGAGAAGGAATGAACATTGCTATGATCACTGATTCTGGTGATATTACAGATCAGAGCTTTAATCAGACAACTTATGAATCATGTAAAGCATGGGCAGAGGAGAACGGTGTGGAATTTACTTATTATAAACCGGACAGTGATTCTGATGAAGCAAGAAATGCAAGTGTTGATCAGGCGGTTGCAGGTGGAGCGAACGTAATTGTAATGCCGGGTTATATGTTTGCAGCAGCAGTAGTTTCACAATCTGAAATGTATCCAGATGTAAAATTCGTAGCATTAGACGTAGGAGCAGGTGATATCTGCGAAAAAGGAGTTGGCGAAGGATACACATACAATCCAGATGATTATAATGTGGCAGATTATTACAATACAGATAATGTATATTGCTGTACATATCAGGAAGAACTCTCAGGTTATATGGCAGGATATGCAGCTGTAAAGTTAGGTTATAAACATCTTGGATTCCTGGGTGGTATGTCTGTACCTGCAGTTACACGTTTTGGATATGGATATGTACAGGGAATCGATGATGCAGCAACGGAGCTTGGTATTGAAAATGAAGTAGAAGTTGAATATGTATGTGGCGGACAGTTCTATGGTGATGCTGACATTACGGCTGCAATGGATACATGGTATGGAACAAAAGGCGTAGAGGTTGTATTTGCATGTGGCGGTGGTATCTTTACTTCTGCAGCAGAGGCAGCAGTTAAGACTGGCGGAAAAGTAATCGGTGTTGATTCTGATCAGGCACCTATTATTGATGAATATGAAGACGGATTAACTGTAACTTCAGCAATGAAAGGACTTGCAACAACAGTAAAGACAGTTCTTACTGATATTCAGGCTGGAAACTGGAGCAATTACGCAGGAAAAATTGATAACCTTGGTTTAGCTTCTGAAAATCCAGAAGAGAACTTTGTTCAGCTTCCAATCGAAAGCACACAGTGGGGCGATGGTTTTTCAGAGGATGATTACCGTGCACTCGTAAAAGCTTTGTATGATGGTGAAGTTGAAGTATCCAATGATATTACAGTAATGCCAGAGACAGCAGTGAAAGTAACTGATTATGGCAGCATTAAGTAAATAGAAATTCTAATGGCAAAGGGAGCAGGTGGGCGCCTGCTCCCCTTTTTTAAGGCTGTTGGAGAAATAAATGAGAGTCCAGCTAAGAAATGTCAATAGGTAAGAGAAAAAATGTTAATAAATCTTTTTCAAGCAGTTGATGTAAAAAAGGGTAACTTTAATAAACCCATTGCTATGGATTTTTAAAATTTGATTCAAATCTCCATTAGGCAGCG
>JALEKG010000124.1 GCA_022769185.1 Dorea sp.
CGATTCTCATCTGCCACCTGCCATGACGTATTGTTTCCTTCAAACGGACTCTTTAAACGAGTAAATCTTCCTTGCTGGATCAGCTTTCTATGCTCCTTCATAAAGGAAATCTGTTCTCTCATTTTTTCGAGATCTTCGTCCGAAAGTTTTGTAATATCCAGCTCATACCCGAATGTACCAAAAAATGCAACGTTCCCTCTCGTCTCAATCGGTGTATCACGGAACACCTGATGGTTCGGTGAGGCTGACACATGACTACCAATACTGCTGATCGGATATACATAGGAAGTTCCGTACTGAATCTTAATCCGGTCTACCGCATCTGTATTATCTGACGTCCACGCCTGGGGCGCATAATATAGTAAACCAGGATCAAATCTTGCTCCTCCACTTGCACAAGACTCAAACAGGATTTCTGGGAATTCCTGTATCAGGCGTTCATATAGATCATATACCCCAAGCATATATTTATGTCTAACTTTGCCTTGCCAGCTTTTTCCATTCCCGTTCGAATATACTTCTGAAAATGCTCTGTTCATATCCCATTTAACATAGGAGATCGGCGCTTCCTTCAGAATTCTCCTCATCTGTTCATAAATATAATCCACAACTTCTTTTTTTGAGAAATCAAGTACATACTGATTTCGGCTGTGGCAGTACTGTCTTCTCACATCCGCCAGGATCCAGTCCGGATGTGCCCGGAAAAGATCACTGTCCTTATTCGTCATTTCCGGTTCAAACCAGAGACCGAATTTCATCCCCATGTCTTCGATCTTCTGCGCCAGTCCGGTAATTCCATTCGGAAGTTTTTCCAGATTCGGATACCAGTCCCCCAGCGAACAGTTATCCCTGTTTCTTTTTCCGAACCATCCATCATCCAGAACAAATAATTCTATCCCGATATCCTTAGCTTTCCTTGCAATATTCAGAATTTTTTCTTCATTAAAATCAAAATATGTCGCTTCCCAGTTATTAATCAGAATCGGTCTGACCTTATCTCTCCAGATTCCACGTGCCAGTCTTGTCCGGTATAATTCGTGATATACCTGACTGACTCCGTTCATACCGTTTCCGGAATACACCATTACCATTTCAGGCGTCTGGAAGCTCTCACCATTTTGTAATTCCCATCGAAATTCATTCGGATGAATTCCCATGATCACACGTGTCACATCAAAGTTATCCACTTCTGCCTGTGCAAGGAAATCCCCACTGTACACCAGACTGAATCCGATTGCTTCTCCGCTGAATTCATCTGTATTCTTTCTTTTTAACATAAGAAATGGATTAAACTGATGGCTGCTGCAGCCACGCATACTATAGACACTTTGAACTCCATAATCCAATTCCCGGGTATGCGGATGCCGCTCTCTGGACCAGGTACCGGCCAGTTCTACCATTGAGTATTCCTTATCCGGCAGGTCCAGACATCCACTCATACAGTTTAACAGCGTAATTCCTTCCGGATGGCTGCACACGAACCGTACATGCTTCGTAATCACAGGCTTTTCCGTAAATATTGTATATGACAAAATGATCTGTGTATGAATCAGTTCATCTTCCAGAATGATTTCCAGTGTATCCGCTTCCTCTTCCGATTCTACATAAACTGCAGGAAGCCTCTCAAGACCCTTTTTCCCACGATAGATCTCGTGATTTTTATATTTAAAATCGACAACACGGCTTCCATCTTCTCTTTCCAGCTCAAATGCAGGATAACGCGTATCCCCCGATCCGAACGTCGGATATTCCTGCTTGAGATGTTCCAGCGAAAAGGTACTGTTTCCCTCAAATGGATAAGGTGCCATATCTCTTCTCGCATATTCGATCAGATATCCAAAATCATCTTTATCTGTAATATGCCTGCCATAATATACATGCCCCAGCTGCCCATTTTCCAATACTTTAATAATATAGCTGATTTCCTCATTATAAAGGTGGAATTCTTTTGATGCCTCATGAAATATAATTGCCATACCTTACCTATCTCCTTTTCTTTATTACAATCCGTCCTCCTACAGTACCTGAGATACTTTGTACTCCATGAAAAAGACGGTTTGTCTTACTGATTATTTTTCCATAACAATCTATGATCGTAATCTCTGCTTCCATTTCCTGTGCAGATTCAACATATATATTTGTTACTTGTGTTCCATTTACAATAATGGATTCTTCCTGTCCATCTCCCAGCATCACTACTCGGTTTCCGGAATAAAGAGCAATAATTTCTGTCTCTTCATTTCTGACTCTTACTTCTGGATAAAGATTCTGTGGTTCTTTTGCTTCTATCGGTGTTTCCTGAAGTAGGTCTTTATGCTCTTTCATAAAAGTCAGATAATTCTGTACCATCTGCTTTTGTCCTTCGCTCAGAGTATCCAGTCTGACAGAAAACTGTAATGTAGCAAACAAGCATGCAATCATCTGTAATGCAGCAATCTCCGGCTTCTCATCACGGTGCCACATCACCGGATCTGAATGAACTGCAGTGCTGCCACTGAGCAATCGGAGATCAACCACACCCACACGGTTGGATAATCCAGAATTCGGACAGTCACATACTCTTAACATATTTCCATACTGCCTGATCGCGGGTCCGATATACCTCTGTCGGAATTCGATCAGAATATCTGGTTTTATATGTTTTAACTTCTTCATGGTTTCTTCAAGAAGTTTGTTCAAAGCTTCCTGCAGGCAACTGCAATCCATAGCTTCATTTACCAGCGGTGTCGTACTTCTTTCATAAAATTCATCAATGAAATCTAATTTTAATCCATCCAGATCCCATTTCTTTACCGCATCAACGTAGATATTGGATAAATACTCTCTGACTTCCTGATACCTGATATCAAGTACACCTGCTTTCTGAATCTGATCAACCCAGATCAGCTTGTCTTTGAAACGTTCCCATACTTTGGAATACATTCCGACATATGGAACGCTGTACCAGATCAGATATTTCATTCCCATGTCATGGACAACCTGAACATGCTTCTTCATATCCTTTATCTTCTTTTCAGCAACTTCCCAGTCTCCACAATATCCATATCCACGATTTGTATCATCTGTCTGCCATCCGTCATCTAATATCACGGAACGAAATCCCATTTCTTTTGCACGTCTGCACTCTGCTTCTACTTCCTGTTCTGAAAAATCCTGATGGTAAGAATACCAGAACGAATACATTGGGTTCTTTGCATCCTCCGGGACATCGGCCGGAGTAAATCCACATTCCTGTTCCCACCATTTTCCTACTTCTGCAATTGATTTTTCATATGGAACGTTTCTAAAATCAATCATGATTTTAAATGCATATTCTTCTTTATCATATTTTCCCAGGTTGATATGCACTTCGCATTTCATCGTTCCGTTTTCTTCATGGACGCCGATACGCATTCTGACTTCTTTCAACGCTTCAGATACCGCAAATGTACCTTTGTTTTCTCCATTTTCATTAAAAAACGTCATTACTGGAGCAGAAATAGAACTCATAGATCTTTCACCGAAACACCAGTCAGCCCTGATGCTTCTGTCAAAATAACAGATCGGATGCCATCTGCCTACAATATCTAAAACCGGGAATTCCCACGCTGCAATGATCATAACATCTTCTTCTGTCTGCTTTGGGATATTATGTATTTG
>JALEKG010000016.1 GCA_022769185.1 Dorea sp.
TGCGAGAATATCAAAAATATTATGGCTGTGAACCGTCTGAAAACGTCTTGTGTGCTCTTTTAGATGTTGAATGGGAAAAACTACAAGAGATTAAGAAAAGTACTGTGATGGGGCAAATAGACAGCTTGAGCAGACCAATGCCGAGCCAGAATGATGATATTACCTGGGCGGATACTGTAGCATCTGATGAAAATATAGAAGATGATGTTATACAGGAGTTAGACCGGGAGAATATGAGCCGTGAACTGTGGATAGCAGTAGATCAGCTGCCAGAAGATCAGGTCGATGTGATAAGAAAGAGGTACAAGCATCGCATGACCGTCAAAGAAGTTTGCGATAGCCTTGCCATAAGTCCGGGAGCGGTCAGGAACATTGAGGCAAAGGCTATGAGGACGCTGAGAAGCCCTAGACGGTGCAGAACGTTCCGGGTATACTATGAGGAATATATAGAGTCATACAGTTACCGGCATGTTGGCGTGAGATCGTTCCAGAATACCTGGCTGAGTGAAGTTGAGCGTGAAGCGTTGGGATTGGGTTGAGATGCAAAAATTAAAAATAGTATCATTATAGTATCAATAAAGGCTAAGAATACCTGTTTTTCAGTGTTCTTAGCCTTTTCTAAGCAGATAACGGGAATCGAACCCGCCTCTCCAGCTTGGGAAGCTAGCATTCTACCGATGAACTATATCTGCACATATAATTATTATAATACTCGCCTTTGAAAAATGCAACATTGATTTGAATGGGGAAATTTATGCCTCTTAGCTTTGGAAAGTTAAGGATTTTTAATATTATGGTGCGGTAGAGTGTTCGGAATTTTTGTGTCAGGGGTAGTACCCTATTGCCCGGAAAGATAATGTATTATGCTTTTATGAATTTTGCCATCAGAAATGAGAGATTTATATTTTCCCATGGAATCTTCATGCCAAATTTCCATCAGAAGAAAGCAATCGAAATTCCTGCATGAAATCTCCGCCCTAAATTACCATCAAGAATGAGCGATTGAAATTCTTACATGAAATTTCCGCCCTAAATTACCATCAAGAATGAGCGTCTGAAATATCTGCATGCAATCCTTGCCCTAAATTTCCGTCAAAAGAAAGCAATTGTAATATTTGCTTGCCTTCCAAGCCCCAGGGAGTTAAGTGGAATTAATATTAAGAAAATCTTCATACTTTTCCACGAAAGTCTTTAGAGTTGTCTGATATATTATATTTATCGAATGATAGGAGGCACCTATGAAAAAAGTAATTGAAGTCAGAAATCTGTACAAATTATACCGGGTCGGGGATGAAGTGGTCCGTGCATTGGACGGAGTGAACTTTGAGATTTATGAAGGGGAGTTCTGTGCAATTGTAGGTACTTCCGGTTCGGGAAAATCTACGCTTTTGAATATGCTGGCAGGTCTGGAGAAGCCGACGAAAGGTACCATCTTGATTGCGGGGCAGCAGATTGAGCAGATGAATGAGGAGCAGCTGGTTCGTTTCAGGAGAGAGAATGTTGGATTCATTTTTCAATCATTTCATCTGATGGGAACGATGAATGCGCTGGAAAATGTGGCATTACCATTAAGCTTCCAGGGAGTCCCCAAAAATATCAGAATGAAAAAGGCAGATGCCATGTTGGATTTGGTGAATCTGAAACAGCATAAGAAACATTTGCCGAATCAGATGTCTGGTGGTCAGCAACAGAGAGTGGGTGTGGCAAGAGCCTTGGTTGTAGACCCAAGAATCATATTTGCAGATGAGCCGACTGGCAATCTGGATTCGCATACATCCGAAGAAGTGATGGAGCTGATGCGAAAAGTAGTAAAGGAACAACATAAGACGCTGGTGATGGTTACACATGATAATCATCTGGCATCCTATGCGGACAGGGTGTTCCATATCATGGATGGAAAAATCCTGAAAATTGAAGAACGTAAGGAAATAGAAAAGCGTAAAGAGAATGAAGCGAGGGAGGAAGAATAGAAGATGAAAGGGAAAGAACGCACAAATCGATTGAAAAAAATGATGGCAGGAATGCTTGCTGCAGTTTTACTTGCAGTATCAGCATTGCCGCTGGGAGTTTCTGCGGCAGACCAGGATCTTACGATCACATCCAAAGATAATAAGGTCCTGACTTATCAGGCGGGGAAATCAAAAAAATGGATTCTGACTGTAACAAATCACACTTCAAAAGATATGGAATCTGTTGTTGTTGGGCCACAGTTGGGAGATACGAATGAAGACTGGCCTTTTAAGACAGAAGTGCAGGATTATCAGCAGGAGATTGGAACCCTGCAGGCAGGAAAGTCTGCGGATGTAACTTTTGAATTCACACAAAGAGAAGATGTTCCTACTAAGAGATATACAGTACAGTTTACTGCGTCCGCGGTTACGGAGGAGGGGAATATAGAAACCACTCAGAAATTTTATGTAAATACGACGGCGAAGCCGGAAGAAAAGAAAGAAGATAAGAAGGAAGATTCAAAAGAGGACAAGAAAGAGCAGTCCAAGACAGAAGAAGACAGCAGTGATGCGGCGGATGCAATGCTGGCGGATGCCGGTGGATACAGTAATGAAGCTGCTTCTTACAGTGGCGGCGGATCAGTGGGAGACGGATCAGTCCCTAGGGTCATCGTAACTGGATTTTCTACGGATCCGGCGGAAGTAAAGGCGGGAAGTGATTTTAAACTTACGATCCATCTGAAAAATACATCGAAAACAACCAGGGTAAAGAATATGTTGTTTGATCTGACAGCGCCTACAGAAGGCAGTGACGAACAGACGATGGCACCGGCGTTTTTACCATCTTCGGGCTCCAGCACGATTTATCTGGATGGGATTGCGGCCAATGGAACAGCAGATATTTCAATTAAGTTAAGTGCGAAGTCAGATCTTCTGCAGAAGCCATACAGTATTGAGTTATCAATGATTTATGAAGATGCCAATGCTTCTCAGATAGAAGCGTCTTCCAGCCTTTCTATTCCGGTAAAACAAGAAGCGAGATTCGAGTTCAGTGATTTTGAGATCAATCCGGAAAGTATTGAAGTCGGCGAAGAGGCAAATGTAATGTGCAGTCTTTATAATCTGGGCCGTGTCAAACTTTATAATGTAAAAGCGATCTTTGAAGGAAGCTGCATCAAGAAAGAGGAGGTTTTCCTTGGAAATGTGGATTCTGGTGCAACAGCGCAGATTGATGCAATGCTGGAAGGAGAACAGGAAACGGAAGGGCCTGTTGCCATAAAAATGACTTTAAGTTATGAGGACGAATCCGGAAATGTTTCTACCGCAGAAAAGGAATTGCAGATTGAGGTCACTGCACCGATAGAGGAGGACATGGATGCATATGTCATGGAAGAGGAACCACAGAGCCGCTTCCCGGTGATTCCTGTTATTGTGATACTTGCGATTATTGCTGTCATCGCAGGAGTTGTAATCTGGAAAAAGAAGAAACAGAAAAAACAATTACAAATAGAAGAGGAGGATTTGCTGGATGAATTGGAACGATCTTCTGAGGATGAGCATTAGTAATCTGCGAAGGAGAAAGCTTCGTACGTTCCTGACCGTTCTTGGAGTACTGATCGGAACCGCATCGATTGTGGTTATGATTTCTTTAGGTCTTGGCATGCAGCAGTCCCTCTATCGCGAGGTGGAGCAGTCCGGTGGTCTTACGACTATCAGGGTTACCGGAGCAGGTGCGGGAGAATATATGTATTATAGTGACGATCAGGAAGAATCAACGAAATACATTGATGATAAGCTCATAGAACGATTAGCGGAAATGGAGCATGTTACCCTGGCGTCGCCGGTATATGAGATGTCGGTCCTTTTGCTGAAAGGACAGTATGAGGGATGGGCTGAGCTGGTGGCAATGACGCCGGAAGCCCTGCAGTCTTTGAATATTCCGCTTGCGGAAGGAACTTTGCCGGAAGAGAACAGTGGGCAATTGGAGCTGCTTTATGGCAATTGGATTTTAACAAATTTTTATGAGAAAAATTCTTATGAAGGATATTATGAAACTGGGGAATTGCCGGATATTGATCTTATGAAAGATTCTCTGTTTCTGATTACGGATCAGGATGCCTATTACAACAGCCAGAATCAGAGTTTTGGGGATGAGGGCATGGATGGAAGCAGTGGGCAGCCCCAGAAAGGTGCGGCTAAGCATGTGGTAAAAGCCAGTGGACTTGTAGAAGGTGGACCGGAGGACTATAATGCATATTCATACTATGTCTATTGTGATCTGAGTACATTAAAGCAGTTACTAAAGAAGGAATATTCTGGAAGAGCAATTCCGGGACAGCCGACAACACAGTCTGGAAAATCATATAAAGAATTATACTATTCCTATGCGCAGGTGAAGGTAGATGATATTGACAATGTAAATGCGGTAGCTTCTGCAATTCGGGAGATGGGATATGGTACTGAGACAAACGCAGAATATCTGGAGAGTATGAAGAGTCAGTTTGCGATTGTTCAGGCGGTGCTGGGAGGAATTGGTGCGGTTTCTCTTCTTGTAGCTGCAATAGGAATTGCCAATACCATGATGATGTCTATCTATGAACGTACAAAAGAAATCGGTGTAATGAAGGTGTTGGGCTGCAGCCTGAAAAATATCCGTCAAATGTTTCTGATGGAAGCGGCATTTATAGGATTGCTGGGCGGAATCGCAGGAAATATTTTGAGTTTTGGTATGTCTGCCGTAATTAACTTTGTGACAGGGCATGGAGAAATGATGGGATTTGATGGGAATATTTCCTATATCCCTTTATGGCTGGTCTTATTGTCACTGGGATTCGCGATGATGGTAGGGATATTGGCCGGATACTTCCCTGCGAAGCGTGCAATGAAGCTGAGTCCGCTTGCTGCAATCCGGAATGAGTAAAAGGCAGCAGATATTATTCTTCAATAATATGGATTTCCAGATAATCAAAATCGATAGAATCTACGAAATTATCCTGATGGAAACGAGTCTTGTCGTGACGTTTAAATTCTTCAATATTAGAATCCAGCCAGATTGGCTTACTTAAATCAAATTCATAGCAGATTTCATCTAATGCATGAAATATTTTATGGGTCCGGGTATCGTCTGTCTCATCACACACGACGGTATCACGGACCATTCTATTGTCTTTAAATTCTTTTCCCCATAAGCGGAACATCGTATATTCTCCTTTGGTTCATATCCGGATCATCCGGAAGGTTCTCTTGTAAGTAGTTCAAAGTATAGCGGATTTTACGCAGGAAGTAAAGAAGGAAAATAGAAAACATTTTAGAATGGTCAGAAGAACTATTGCTTGCTTTTAATGATGTTCTGTGATACACTCTCAACATGTGACAAGACAGTTGTAAATATGAGTGTAATCATACTTGAGGAGAGGGATTATGGAAAAATTAAAGAAAGCATTAGACCGTATTTTCATTGAAGGATTAAGTGCAATGGCTCATGGGTTGTTTGCAACTCTGATCATTGGAACGATTATTCAGCAGATTGGGACCTTGATCGGAGGAAACATTGGTGATCTGATCTATGTGATTGGAAAAGTTGCTGCATCTCTGACTGGTGCTGGAATTGGTGTAGCAGTAGCATATAAGTTTAAAGAAGCACCGTTGGTTGTAGTGTCAGCTGCAACTGCTGGAATGATTGGTGCATTTGCCAGCAAGGCACTTGCGGGAGCACTTCTTGTAGAAGGAGCAGTGGTTTATTCCGGGCCAGGAGAACCATTGGGAGCATTTATCGCAGCGTATGTGGGAATTTTCTTTGGACATATGGTATCTGGCAAGACAAAAGTGGATATTCTGGTGACGCCGATCGTTACAATTGGAACCGGGGCGGCAGTCGGACTTTTGATCGGTCCTCCGATTTCCGGATTCATGACCTGGCTTGGCTCTTTGATCAACTGGGGAACGGAACAGCAGCCATTCCTTATGGGAATTGTTGTATCTGTGCTGATGGGTATGATCCTGACGCTTCCAATTAGCTCTGCGGCTCTTGGTGTAATTCTGAATTTGTCTGGTCTGGCAGCTGGGGCGGCTACAGTAGGATGCTGTTGTAACATGGTTGGATTTGCGGTGGCAAGTTACCGTGAAAATAAGATTGGAGGGCTTTTAGCACAGGGAATCGGTACGTCCATGCTTCAGGTACCGAATATAGTAAAGAAGCCAGTCATCTGGCTTCCGGTCATTCTTTCCAGTGCAATTCTGGGGCCAGTGGGCACAATGGTTCTTCATATGACAAATAATGCGACCGGTTCGGGAATGGGAACCGCCGGACTGGTTGGACAGATCATGACCTGGCAGACGATGATACAGACGGAGGCTGGATCTGTAGTTCTTATGAAGATCCTTTTGATTCAGGTGATTCTTCCTGCAATTGTGACACTTTTAATCTCTGAATTTATGAGAAAGAAGGGCTGGATTAAGTTTGGTGATATGAAACTGGAATTCTAGATGAAAATCTGTTATGATAGTGTGCAGTAGGAGATGTAGATTCATCATGAAGAAAGCAGGGGATAAAAGATGCAGGGCGTAGGAAGAATACATATGTACTATGGAGACGGAAAAGGGAAAACGACTGCGGCAATGGGACAGGCAATCCGGGCAGCCGGGGCCGGACTTCAGGTGCTAGTATTTCAGTTTTTAAAGGATAATTCTTCCAGTGAAAGAAAGGTACTGGAGGAGGTCCCTGGCATTACCTGCCTTCCGGGACGGGAACCAGTGAAGTTTGTCAGCAAGATGAACGGGGATGAAAAAGCAGAGCTTCGCCATTATAATAATAAGGCACTGGATGAGATTGTAAAATTCTGTCCTCCGTTTGACATGCTGGTTTTGGATGAAGCTTTGTGTGCAATCCAGATGAATGTTCTGAGCGAAGAGAAGATGATGAGCTTTCTACAGCACAAGCCGCGAGGGCTGGAAGTGGTTCTGACCGGTCATGTGGTATCACAGGATATGCTGGATCTTGCAGATTATGCGACTATGATGATGAAAGTAAAACATCCCTATGATCAGGGAAAGATGGCACGGGAAGGTATTGAATTTTAGCAGAGAGCGGATTTATCATCTTTATTAAATAAATGTGAAAATCATGACACTGGAGTCGCCATATGATATACTAAAATCAGTACTAGTTTAACTCTTCGGTAAGAGAGGAGAGGAAACATCATATGGAGAAAGCAATAAAAAATTATGAAGATGTGGACAGCTGGAAGACCATTATGTTCCTGTATAATTCAGCAATTAAGGAAGTGGGGACAAAGCTGGAGATACTGAACGATGAGTTCCAGCATGTGCATCAGTACAATCCGATCGAACATATCAAGACAAGGGTCAAATCACCGGAAAGTATTGTGAAGAAGCTCAGAAAGTATGGATATGAGATTTCGATTGAGAACATGGTAAAGTATGTGAATGATATTGCCGGTGTGCGGCTGATCTGTTCATTTACATCAGATATCTACAGACTGGCGGAGATGATCGGAAACCAGAGTGATCTTAAGGTATTGTCAATCAAGGATTATATTAAAAATCCGAAGGAAAGTGGATATAAGAGTTATCACATGCTGGTATCAGTGCCGATTTTTCTTTCGGACAGTGTGGTAGATACAAAAGTTGAAATTCAGATTCGGACGATCGCGATGGATTTTTGGGCGAGTCTGGAACATAAAATATATTATAAGTTTGAAGGGCATGCACCGGAATATATCAGCCGTGAGCTGAAAGAATGTGCGGAGATGGTGTCAACACTGGATGAAAAGATGCTGTCCCTGAATGAAGCTATTCTGGAATGTCTGGAAAATCAAGAAGAGTTAAATGAAAGTGCGAAGAGAAAAAAGAGTAACCAACAGGACCAGAGAGTTCTGCAGGGCCTGGATTGAGTTCCAGGTTTCTTTTTTTATAATGAGAAAATATATATGATTTACAATATGTTATTGGAAGGAAGGGAACAAAAGATGTGGAGGAATTTGGATGGCAGAAAAAAAGAAGCAGTAGTTCAGGTGGTTTATTCTGTAGGAGGATGTTTTTTATTTGCGTTGGGAGTGAATCTGATCATAACGCCGCTTGGATTGTATAATGGTGGGTTTATGGGAGTATCTCAGCTTCTGAGGACGCTGATCGTCAGTGGTCTGCACATTCCGGTGCCAGCGGGGGTAGATCTTGCTGGTATCTTCTATTTTCTGATTAATGTGCCATTGCTTTATATGGGGCTTAGAATCATGGGAAAAGGATTTGCAGTAAAAACGTTGATTACTGTAGGAATTCAGAGTTTGTGCCTGACATTGGTTCCGGTACCGGCATCTCCGGTAATCGAGGATTATCTGACGGCTTGTATTATCGGAGGCATTGTCGCAGGAACGGGAACAGGTCTGATCCTCAGGGGAAGAAGCTCCAGCGGAGGACAGGATATCATCGGATTGTGCTGTTCAAAGAAGTATCCGAATGTCAGCGTGGGTAAGATTAATATTCTGATGAATGTATGTGTCTACGCAATCTGCCTTTTTATGTTTAATATTGAGATTGTGGTATACTCTCTGATCTATACAACTGTGCTGGCAATGGCAATCGATCGGGTACATATTCAGAATATCAATACCAGTGTCATGATATTTACCAAAAAGACGGGAATCTCGAAGGCAATTATGGAACAGACCGGACGGGGTGTTACGAACTGGGACGGAGAAGGCGCATATACGAATAAAACATCCTATATTTTATTCGTTATGATATCGAAATATGAGGTAAATCAGATTAAGCAGATTGTGCATAGCATAGATCCGCATGCGTTTATGATCTTTACAGAAGGATGTTCCGTAGATGGCAATTTTGAAAAACGGTTATAGTAAAAATCTATAAATAGGTATGCTTTATCATAATTCTCTATTTGAAGCAGAATGGCGAAGTTTATATAATGGAAGAAAAGAGAATGAGCGTAATAAGAATGTCAGAACTTACTGCAAGTAAAGGAGTATGGACGTATGTTTATTGATATGCATATGCATGAAATGACTTATTCGAAGGATAGTTTTCTGAAACTGGATCAGATTGTCCAGATTGCTCAGGGAAAAGGTCTTGGTGCTATTTGCATTACGGATCATGATAGTATGGGCCTGAAAGAGTATGCGGCCGAGTATTCAAAGAGAATTAATTTTCCTATTTTTGTAGGAATTGAATTCTTTTCTCTTCAGGGAGACATTGTAGCATTTGGAATCGACGATTACCCGAAGGAAAGAATTCCTGCACAGGATTTTATAAATCTGGTAAAGCAACAGAATGGCGTATGTTTTGCGGCACATCCGTTCCGTAATAATAAGAGAGGATTAGAGGAGAATTTGAGACTGGTCAAAGGTCTGGATGGCCTGGAGGTTCTAAATGGGAGCACTTCCGTTGAAGCCTGCCAGAAAGCGGCCAGGTATGCAATGGAACTGGGATATTACACAGTTGGTTGCAGTGACTGCCATGTGCCAGAGAAAGTAGGTGTGTGTGCAACCTGGTTTCCGGAAGAAGTTCACACAATGGATGAATTTCTGGAGGTATTTCGAAAAGGTGAGATGAGACCGGCATATTATGCTGACGGAGAATATCACATCCTTGAGATACAAGAGTATGGAAAGGGTATGCCCCGGGTAGGTTATGGGGTGTAGTTTTTCAGACTTTTATATAATAATACAAAAACCCATTTACCTTTTGCACAAACGATGATAGAATGTATCTATATGTGTTGAGGGTAGAAGGCATCAAAGAAAGGTGGAATCATCATGATTACAGTCAACGCAATGGGAGATAATTGTCCAATCCCGGTCATTAAGACCAAAAAGGCAATGCAGGCACTTACAGGTCCGGAAACAATTGAAGTCCTGGTAGATAATGAAATCGCGGTGCAGAATGTAACAAAGCTCGGAACAGGTGCAGGAGGAAAAGTGACTTCTGAGAAACTGGGGGATGCTGAGTATAAGGTTACGATCCAGATGGAAGGCGCACCGGCAGAAGATGGGCAGGATGAAGTAACCTGTGCACCGGATGCAAGGGATAATACAGTTGTTGTGGTTTCTTCTGACCGTATGGGAAGTGGAAATGATGATCTTGGTAAAGTGCTGATTAAGGGATTCATATTTGCAGTTACACAGTTGGATACACTTCCGAAGACGATGCTGTTCTACAATGGCGGAGCAACTCTGACAACAGAAGGCTCTGATTCATTAGAAGATCTGAAGTCTTTGGAAGCACAGGGCGTTGAGATTATGACTTGTGGAACCTGTCTGGATTATTATGGACTGAAGGACAAGCTGGCAGTGGGTTCTGTAACAAACATGTACAGTATTGTTGAGACCATGGCGAAAGCAGGCAGAATTATCAAACCTTAGTAGTAAAAGTCAAGTTTGAATAAGCCGGATTCCTGTGGGGATACAGGAAATCCGGCTTTCTGACTATGGGAGATAAAGGTCTTCGGACCTTTATTTCCCATGAAAAAATACAGATGATATGATTCTCAAAGGAAAAAGGAAGTATGCTACAGGAGGAAGTTTAAAACATGAAATCAGATGTGAAATTAACAAGTTTAAGTAAAACGGCTGGCTGAGCGGCTAAGATAGGTCCGGAGACCCTTGCTCAGGTTCTGAGTAAGCTGCCGACATTTCAGGATGAGAATTTAATTGTAGGAATCGAAACTTCCGATGACGCCGCCATCTATAAAGTAACAGATGATATCGCAATGATTCAGACCGTTGATTTCTTTACTCCGATTGTAGATGAACCATATATGTTTGGACAGATTGCGGCTGCCAACTCCTTAAGCGACGTATGGGCGATGGGAGGAGAACCGGCGGTTGCACTTAACATAGTCGGATTCCCGAATTGTCTGGATCCGGCGATATTGGGCGACATCCTTGCGGGTGGAGCGGCGAAGGTGAAAGAAGCAGGAGCAGTACTGGTAGGCGGACATTCTGTGCAGGACGATGAACCCAAATATGGCCTGTGCGTGTCCGGTTTTGTACATCCTGATAAGATATTTAAAAATTACGGCTGCAGGCCGGGAGATATCCTGGTTCTTACGAAACAGATTGGAAGCGGTGTGGTGAATACGGCAATCAAGGCAGAGATGGCATCCCCATCTGCAATCCGTGAAGCACAGACCGTAATGGCATCCCTGAATCAGAAGGGTAAACGGGTAGTTGAAAAGTATAATGTATCTGCGTGTACCGATATTACAGGTTTCGGACTCCTGGGACATTGTGTAGAAATGGCTTCGGCCAGTGAGGTAACATTTGAACTGAATGTAAAGGACATTGCATATCTGGCAGATGCCATTGATTATGCTAAGATGGGTCTGGTTCCAGCAGGGGCGTATAAGAACCGTGGATATTCCATTGGAAAAGTGGATGTCGGTTCGGTGGAGGAATGTTATCTGGATCTACTCTATGATCCGCAGACGTCGGGAGGTCTGTTGATTAGTGTATCACCAGAAGAGTATGATGCTATGATGAGAGATTTTAAGGCTGCGAATATGGACACGACAGTTTCTGTAATTGGAAAAGTCAGTCCAAAGAGTGATAAACTGATCCGTCTGTTTTAACTTGAAAGAAGTGTGTGGCCTGTATTGGGAAGGCATCATAAGGTAAAAATCGGGAAAAGGGAAAAAGAGATGAATAAAAATTTATTATACCGCAGTATTCCTAAAGTGGATATACTGCTGGCAGACGAAAAAATCCAGGAGTTGATTGAGCGTTTCAGTCGTGAGACAGTGATGGAGGCAATTCATACAGAGATGGCCAATCTGCGTGCATATATTGGATCCTGCAATGATGAAGAGCAGGCAAAAGAGCAGATCCGCATGTTAAAAAGTAATATTGAGAGAGTCGTGTCTGCGATGCATACACCCAATATGCGAGGTGTAATTAATGGTACCGGTACGATTCTTCATACGAATCTCGGACGCGCACCCATCAGCCCTGAGCATATGAAAAGAGTGGCAGAAATTGCTACCGGATATTCGAATCTGGAATATAATCTGGAAGCGGGTAAAAGAGGAGAGCGATATTCTCATTTTGAGAAATTGATCTGCAGGATTACCGGAGCAGAGGCAGCAATGGCGGTGAATAACAATGCGGCATCTGTGATGTTGATTTTAAGTTCACTTGCAAAAGGTGGAGAAGTTGTGGTTTCCCGTGGTGAACTGGTAGAAATTGGAGGAAAATTCCGTATTCCGGATGTAATGGAACAGAGCGGAGCCACTCTGGTAGAAGTCGGAACAACAAATAAGACACATTACGATGATTATGAAAATGCAATCACGGAAGATACAAAAGCACTTTTGAAAGTACACACCAGTAATTACAGAATCGTTGGATTTACAGATCATGTAGAAATTGATGAGTTGATTCCGCTTGCGAAAGCACATGACCTTCCGGTGGTAGAAGATCTAGGAAGCGGTGTTCTGATTGATCTTGCTAATTATGGACTGACTCATGAACCGACCGTTCAGGAGTCTATTGCAAAAGGAGCAGATGTGGTCTGCTTTAGCGGAGACAAGCTGCTTGGCGGTCCTCAGGCAGGAATTATCATTGGTAAGAAAAAATATATCGATATGATGAAGAAAAATCAGCTGACGCGTGCACTCAGGATTGATAAGTTTACAGCGGCAACATTGGAACTGGTTTTGATGGAATATCTGTCAGAAGAAAAAGCAATTAAAAATATACCGGTTCTCAGAATGATTACGATGCCTTTATCCGAAGTGACGAAGGAAGCAAAAAGTTTGGTTCGTACGTTGAGACAGGCAGGGCTTGCTGCAAAGATTCAGGCTGTGCCATGCGAGTCACAAATTGGTGGCGGATCTCTTCCGTTAGAGCGGATCCCAAGCCGGGCGGTAGCGATCCATCCAGAGAAAATCAGCGTTCCGGAGCTGGAAGAAAAGATGCGGCATCTTCCGGTGCCGATTATTCCAAGAACGGTCAATGATACCATTCTTTTGGATGTACGGACCATAGAACACAGATATTTTAAGCTGATCGCAGAACAGCTCAAGAGTCTGATCGGAGAAAAGTAGGAGCATTAAGAAACATGAAGAATATTATTATAGGAACGGCAGGACATATTGACCATGGGAAAACGACACTGATCAAGGCGCTGACGGGAAGAAATACCGATCGCTGGGAAGAAGAGCAGAGAAGAGGAATTACGATTGATCTGGGATTCACTTATTTTGATCTTCCGGGCGGTGACAGAGCTGGGATCATTGACGTGCCGGGTCATGAAAAGTTTATCAATAACATGGTTGCAGGTGTAGTAGGAATGGATCTTGTGCTCCTGGTAATTGCTGCAGATGAAGGAATTATGCCACAGACCAGAGAACATATGGATATTCTGAATTTGCTTGGAATAGAAAAAAGTATCATTGTATTGAATAAATGCGATCTGGTAGATGAAGAATGGCTGGAACTGGTAGAGGAAGAAGTAAAAGAAGAACTCAGTGGGACCTTCCTTGAACATGCGCCGGTTGTAAAAGTATCTGCGGCTACCGGAGAAGGACTGGATGAACTGGTAAATACGATTGAACATCTGACCCGGGATGAAGTAGTCCAGAAAGATATCCATACCATTCCTCGTCTTCCGATTGATCGTGCATTTACACTGGCAGGCTTTGGTACAATTATCACAGGTACATTGGTGTCAGGCACGATTTCTAAGGAAGATACGCTTCAAATGTATCCGATTGGAAAAGAGTGTAAGATCAGAAGTATCCAGGTACATGGAGAAGACAAAAAAGAATGTTACGCCGGTCAGCGTGTAGCAATCAATCTGTCAAATGTTAAGAAAAAAGAAATTAAGAGAGGATGTGTACTTGCACCTCCGAATAGTATGAAAAATACAGATCTTCTGGATGTGAAGCTGAACGTACTGGATTCCTCCATGCGAGTACTTACGAATCACACCAGACTGCACTTCTTTACTGGTACCAGTGAAGTGCTTTGCCGAGCTGTCCTTTTGGATAAAGAAGAGATAGGACCGGGAGAAAGCGGATATGTACAGCTTCGTCTGGAAGAAGAAGTAGCAGTAAGACGAGGAGATAAGTTTGTGGTGCGATTTTATTCTCCGATGGAAACTATCGGCGGTGGAGTTGTACTTGAACCAAACCCAGGAATCAAAAAACGTTTTCAGGAGAACGTGATTGAAGAATTGGAACGAAAAGAGTCGGGCTCATCAGCAGATGTCATTGAAATGCATGTAAAAGGACATGCAGATACGCTGATTACAGTATCTGAGCTTGCAAAATTAACTGCACTTTCAATGGAAGAAGTACAGAAAGATGTTAAAGAATTAGAGGAGCAGGGCATGGTGCTTGTATTTACTATGCGAAAAGATATTTATGTGTGGCATATGGATTCCGCGAGAGAAGCGGAGCATCTTCTTCGGAAAGCTCTGGAAGAATATGAGAAAAAATATCCTTATCGTTATGGAATGAAGAAGGCAGAAATCCAGACGACTTATTTTCAAAAGATTAAACCAAACGTATTTGATAAGATCTTAGAAATGCTGGAAAATCAGGGAAGTCTGAAACGTGTAGATGAGTTTTTGTGTACACCGGAATATGAGGTGAAGAAAGATAAGACTTATGAAATGGTATCTGGAAAATTGCTCGACACCTTTAAGAAAGCAGGCTATGATTTTGTTCGTTATTCGGAGATTGATTGTGCGCCGGCAAAAAAAGAATTGAAGGATGATATTCTGAATATCCTTTTGGAAGAAAAGCAGGTAGTAAAAGTAACAGAAGATATGTATACATTGGCAGTTTATATGGAAAATGCCAAGAAAAAGATACAGGAACAGTTAAGTGAAAATCCGGTAATTACCATAGCTCAGGTAAGGGATATGTTCTCTACCAGCAGAAAGAGCGCAAAGCCTATTTTGGAATATATGGACAGTATTAAGGTAACAAAAAAGACCGGAGGAGAGAGTGAAAGGGTAGCGTATTCATGAATTTAAAACAATTGGAAGCCTTTGTGCATGTGGCTGAGAGTGGAAGTTTTTCGAAAGCTGCGAAAGATTTATATTTAACCCAGCCTACGATTAGTGCACATATTTCTTCGCTGGAGAAGGAATTGAATGTAAGGTTGTTCGTAAGAAATACAAAAGAAGTCAGTATGTCGGAAGATGGCAAAGATTTATATCAATATGCCAGACAGATTATAGATCTGCAGAAGAAGATTGAAGAACGATTTGATTCGGAAAAGGAAGATGGAAAGCACTTAATTACGATTGCTGCGTCTACCATTCCGGCACAGTATCTTCTCCCGAAGATTCTGCTCCGGTTCAATGAGAGGTATCCGAAGGAGCAGTTTAAGCTTGTAGAAACGGACAGTACGAAAGTAGTGACACAGATTATAGATCATATGGCGGATGTTGGATTTACAGGTACGGTGTTGGAAAAGAAACATTGCAAATATGTTCCATTTTATAAGGATGAGCTGGTGATCATTACACCGAATACGGAGAAATACCGGAAACTGCAGGAAGAATCAGCAGGAGATATTAAATGGCTGAAAGAAGAGCATATCATCATGCGGGAGGAAGGATCCGGAACACGGAAAGAAGCGCAGAAACAGTTGAAAGGTGCCGGAATTTCTGTCGATGATCTGAATATTATAGCGAGTATAGAAAATCAGGAAACCATTAAAAAGTCAGTAAGGCAGGGAATGGGGATATCAGTTTTATCGAGACTTGCGACAGCTGATGAAGTGGAAGCAGGATTCATACTGGCTTTTCCGATTCCGAAAGCAGATAAAGGGCGTAACATTAATCTGGTTTATAATAAAAATTATCAGTTATCCAGAAGCGCAGAGCGATTTATTAAGGTTGTGAAAGAAGTATATCAGGTTGTAGAATAGAAATAACAGGCTATTTATAGATATAAACTATAAATAGCCTGTATTTATTTAGCCTTTCAATTAGACGAAAGCATACAGAAATACTATACTATATAATATAGGCAGAATTATACAAAAGATAGAAATCCTTTTTGTATAATCTATTTTTAGCAGGAGGAGAGAATCATGATATATATGGATAATGCAGCAACCACAATGCATAAACCGCAGGAAGTGATTGATGCCGTTGTCAGTGCAATGAGTTCCATGGGGAATGCAGGACGGGGAGCGAATGAAGCGTCGCTCAGTGCATCCAGAGTCATATATGATACCAGAGAAAAACTTGCGAGACTTTTTGGGGCGGAAGATGCGAGAAGAATTGCATTTACAAATAATTCGACAGAAAGCCTGAATATTGCGATCAAAGGTCTTTTGAATCCGGGAGATCACGTGATTACAACGATGCTGGAGCACAATTCGGTTCTCAGGCCGTTATATGAGATGGAGAAAAAAGGAGTAAGACTCACAATTGTGCCAAGTGATGAGAAGGGAAGAATTGACATTGGGGAGATAGAAAAAGCAATCGCTCCGGATACCCGGATGATTATTTGTACAAACGGATCGAATCTGACAGGAAATTATGTGGATATCAAATCGATTGGAGAACTTGCTGATAAGCATCATATATTATTCGTAGTGGATGCTTCGCAGACGGCAGGAGTATTTCCGATTCATGTACAGGATATGAAGATCGATGTGCTTTGTTTCACGGGGCACAAAGGATTGTTGGGACCGCAGGGAACTGGAGGAATCTATGTAAGAGACGGACTTGAGATCCGTCCTTTAAAAACTGGCGGAAGCGGCATTCAGACGTATAGTAAGACACATCCGGCTCAGATGCCTACCGCATTGGAGGCTGGAACTTTAAATGGACATGGAATCGCAGGACTTCATGCGGCCCTTGAATATCTGGAACGGACAGGGATTGATAAAATCCGGGCTTGCGAGCAAAAATTAATGTGGCGGTTCTATCATGGGGTAAAGGATATTCCGGGAGTGAAAATATACGGGGATTTTACCGGACAAGACCGATGTGCAATTGTAACATTGAACATCGGAGATTATGATTCTTCAGAAGTGAGTGATGAGCTTCTTACAGAATATGGAATTTCTACCAGACCAGGAGGCCATTGTGCACCGCTTATGCATGAGGCGCTGGGAACGGTGGAGCAGGGAGCCGTGAGATTCAGCTTTTCGCATTACAACACAGAAGAAGAAGTGGATATTGCTATAAAAGCTATCCGGGAGCTGGCAGAAGAACCATAAATCTATACAGAGGATTATGGAGAAAATGATCTGTCAGGATTGAGAGAAAAGGAGGAACTGAAATGAATTTATCAGATTCAAAGAAAAAATTAGCGCTGGGTGGCGCAGTGTGTGGTATTGTAGCGGCAATTCTTGCACTGCTTGGGAACCCGGCAAATATGGCATTCTGTATCGCATGTTTTATTCGTGATACAGCCGGCGCCTTTGGAATGCATCAGGCAGAAGCAGTCCAATATGCGAGACCAGAGATTATAGGATTGGTACTTGGAGCGTTTATCATTTCTGTAGCGACAAAAGAATTCTGTGCTACAGCTGGTTCATCACCGATGATCCGTTTTGTGCTTGGTGTAATTATCATGATTGGGGCACTGGTATTCCTTGGATGTCCGCTGCGTATGGTAATTCGTATGTCTGCAGGAGATCTGAATGCATGGGTGGCATTAATCGGTTTTATTTTAGGTGTTGCGACAGGGGTATTTGCCCTGAAACAGGGATTCAGTCTGGGAAGAGCGCATGTTACAAATAAAGAAAGCGGAGCGGTTCTGCCTGTAATTGTAGTTGGAATCCTTGTTCTTGCACTGTGTACTTCTCTGTTGAAAGCAAGTGAAGCAGGCCCTGGAAGTATGCATGCTCCGATTATCGCATCCTTGATCGGTGGCCTTGTATTTGGAGCAATTGCCCAAAAGACAAGAATGTGCTTCGCCGGAAGCATCCGTGACGTTATTCTTATGAAGAATTTCGACCTGCTTAGCGTTATCGTAGGTTTATTTGTTGTTATGCTTGTATTCAATGTTGCAACAGGAAGGTTTATATTAGGCTTTTCTACACCGGGAGTGATTGCTCATTCTGAACATCTCTGGAATATTCTTGGTATGTATACTGTTGGATTTGCGGCAGTGCTTGCAGGTGGATGCCCACTTCGTCAATTGATTTTAGCGGGACAAGGATCATCAGATGCAGCAATGACTGTTGTGGGAATGTTTGTTGGAGCGGCAATGTGTCACAATTTTGGTCTTGCTGCAAGCGGAACAGCAATGAATGCAGAGACACAGGAAGTTGTAGCAGGTGCAGTGCCGTTCAATGGTAAAGTTGCATGTATTATCTGTATCATTGTATGTTTTGTCATTGCGTTTACAAATAAGAGAAAAGAAGCAAAATAAGGTTGAAATATCAGGATGTACATAGTATTCTAGGAAAGAAGGGAAATAATATGAAAGAAGTAGATGCAAGAGGTCTTTCTTGCCCGGAACCATTAATGTTGACTGCGGAAGCTTTAAAGGCTGCCTCTGGTCCTGTGAAAGTGTTGGTAACGGAGCCACATCAGAAGATGAATGTAGAAAAATATGCGAAAGATCATGGCAAAAAGCCTGTTTCTACAGAGAAGGACGGCTACTACGAAGTGGTGATTGAGTAAAAATGAGAAAAAAAGAATTGAAACTTGTAGTGACATTCCATACAACAGCCGATGCAATGGCAATGGAAAAAGCGTGCAAAGAAAATAATGTGCCAGGAAGGATTATTCCGGTGCCAAGAGCAATATCTGCAGGATGTGGGCTGTCGTGGTGTGCTGACCTGTCGGACAGAGAAGAGATTGTCTCCATGATGAAAAAGGCAGGAATTGAAGAAGAAGAGATCCACGAGTGTATGGTATAATCGGTCAAGCTTTCAAAATGGGTTGTTGCCGTTAAATGAATGAAAAAGGACAGTGTCCCGTGTGAATTCTATTTCATGGGACACTGTCCTTTTTATCTTTCCTATAAAGGCATGCTGATGGTGGCTGGATGCCCTGCATACCTTTGCGCTTTTCGCATCGATATACAGATGGCAGCACAATATGAGATGTGTTAACATCTGTATATCGATGCTAGATTCCTTTGACAAACATGTCGAGAAGATGAGGAAGCAGTTTGTCACTGCGTTCAGTCAGAGAATACTTTCCTTTAAATAGTGCCCAGTCATACAGTAGGGCACGTTCATACATTGCATAAAGATTCATCAGTTCTTTTGCGCTGCTTGTGTTTTTAAATTCTCCTTTATCCAGTCCATCCTGCATAATTTCAATAATCCATTTAAAATAAAAACGTTTGTGATCGGATAAGGATGGCTGATCTTTGGTGATTAACTGAGAAGAATACAGATAAGCCAGCAAATGAATATCCACACTTGTTTCAATCATGTAGAAAAGTTCATGATTTAAAAACAAAAGTTTATCATAACATGATAGATCTGGATCTATAACAGCGGAAAGCTCTTCGTACTTCTGGTCGAATAAATAAGAAAGAGAATTCAGAAGAGATTCTTTTCCTTTAAAATAGTGGTAAAATGTTCCTTTTGATGTTTTCGAAACAGCAATGATATCTTCTACAGTTGTCTGATCGTATCCATCTTTATAAAAAAGACTCCATGCAGCTTTCACGATGCGGCTTTTTGTAGATTGTCGTTTACGTGGCATTGGTAATCATTCCTTTCTTGCTTTTCCTTTGTAAATGCTTATTTGGATGCATGGATGCTATATAAACAGAAGCGGATATGAAATCCGCTCCTGCCTATGATACCAATAAATTTTGATTGCTCTATTGATTATCCAACCTGGAAACCATATTTTAATGGGTCTGTTGGATCAATCAGATATGTAGCAACTCCGGTCAGATAACAGCTTCCTGTGATCATTGGGATAACTGCATCGTAATCTGCAACTTTTGTTGTTTCCTTAATAACGCCTTTGAAACGGCTACCGATAAAGCTTTCATAGATAAATTCTTCTCCGACACCGATTTCGCCCCAATGATGAAGTGTAGCCAGTTTTGCACTTGTACCAGTTCCACATGGAGAACGGTCAGCCATAGCATCACCGAAGATTACTACGTTTCTCATGTTTGCTTTATCAGGATTCGGAGTTGGTCCATAGAATTCAACCAAATCAACAGAATCAATGTCAAGGAGAGGATGCTTTACAGGGATCTCCTTACTGATAGCATCTAAGATCTTCATTCCTAAAGCAGCGTATGCCGGAACGGATTTGGAATTGATCTCGCCAAGATCAAGCTTCGTAGTATCAACCAATGCAAAGAAACTTCCGCCAAAGGAAATGGTGAATTCAATTTCTTTTCCATCAATTGTTACTTTCTGATTTTCCTTATAAACAAATGCAGGAACATTAGTTAATGTAACACTTTCAACTTTTCCGTCTTTTACGATTGCAGTTGTACGGATTAATCCTGCAGGTGCATCTAATACAACTTCGTTCTCTCCTTCGTGAGATTCAACAAGACCGGCTTCGATGGCTACAGTTACTGCACCAATTGTACAGTGTCCGCACATATTCAGGTATCCGCCTGTATCCATAAACATTACCCCAAAGTCTGCTTCTGGATTAACAGGTTTGCAAAGAAAAGCACCAAACATGTCGTGATGTCCTCGTGGTTCGAACATTAGAGCAGTACGAACATGGTCGTAGTTCGTCTCCATCCATTTTTTCTTTTCGATCATTGTGTTGCCTTCCGGCTCTGGAAATCCGCCGATTACTACACGACAGAATTCTCCAACGGTATGAGCGTCTACTACCTGTAAAGCGGCTTCAAACCGGTCGAAGTTAACGTTTGCTTTTAACTCCATAATTATTACCTCCTTAAAAGTATAGAAATGATCACCTATAGATAAAATCTATGAGGCGCTATAAAAATGCACCGGAGATACTTTGTATCTGTTGTGCCTTTTATTCAAATAAATCACAGAATTTTACCATGTAAATGACATAAAATTAACAAATAGACTACGTTCTAGAATGAAGTTCATCTTGTTAATATCATTATGTCGGAAAAAGCTTGAAAAGTCAATGCTTTTTTGATATTATAAAAATAAATAAAATAGTTGAAATATGCGAAAAAATATGCTATTGTTAATTCGCAAACAAATGAATATGGGGGTAGATGGGTGACTGGTGTGCCTCCTAGTCTTCAAAACTAGTGTGGGGCGTTAAGAGCGTCCTGGGTGGGTTCGATTCCCACATGCCCTCGCCAAAAAAAGAGAATACTTTTAATATAGATAAAATCTATAAAACTAAATACTGTGGAATAAGTAAACGAATTGGAGAAATTCGTTTTCGCTTATATATAATCAATGATTAATAATGAAGAAAAAGAGAAAAGGAGATGTGCGTCATGGGAAATGTACAATTGTTATTGCGCCAGCATGTAGGTGCGCCGTGTGCACCGTGTGTTGAAGTTGGGGCAGAGGTTAAAAAAGGTACTCTCATTGCTACACCTACCGGACTGGGAGCTAATATTTTCTCCAGTGTATACGGTAAGGTAGTTGAGATTACAGATGATCGCATTATTATTGAGGCGGCAGATGAGCAACCAGACGAGTTCGTTCCGATTGATGTTCCGGCAGATGCGAGCAAGCTTGATATGGTAAAAGCAGCCGGTGTTGTCGGTATGGGTGGTGCAGGATTCCCTACAGGAGTCAAACTGAATATTAACCTTTCTGAGACACCACTTGGGGAGATGAATCCGGAGATCAATCCAGAAATTGATGATGTAGAGGAACCTGGAAAATATAGCTACATTTTAATAAATGCAGCTGAGTGTGAACCGGGACTTGAACACAATATCAGACAGCTCGAAGAGCAGTGCGACAAGTGCCTTCGCGGTGTAAAATACTGTATGGAGATTACACAGGCTGACAAAGCAATCTTTGCTATTAAGAAGAAAAACAAAAAAGCTGTGAAGACATTGATGGCAGCGATCGAAAACGAAGAGAACATTTCAATGCATCTGCTTCCTGATATTTACCCAATGGGTGAAGAACGTGCGGTTGTTAGAGAGTGTCTTGGGCTGAACCTTGATACAACACAGCTTCCGTCAGCGGCAAGAGCCGTTGTTGTAAACCTTGAGACAGCAGCAAGAATTGCTGAGGCAATTGATGAAAAGAGACCATGCATCAGCAAGAACATGACAGTTCGTGGAAATATCAAAGGTGGAAATGCTGCACATGTATTCATGGATGTTCCGATTGGCGTCTCTGTTGGTGAAATGATCGAAAAAGCCGGTGGATTTGACAAGCCGGATGAAGTTGGTGAAATTATCATGGGTGGAGCTTTCACGGGGCGTGCAGCAGAGCTTGACGAGCCAACAACAAAGACGACAGGTGGTATTCTTACAACATACAGGATGCCTGATCTTACAGGCAAGAAGGTAGGACTCCTTGTATGTGCATGTGGCGGTAACGAAGCACGTATGCGTGTAATCGCAGAAAAGATGCATGGTGAAGTTGTGTCTGTATGTAGATGTAAACAGGCAATTGAAAACAAACCGGGTGCACCGCTGAAGTGCCTTCGTCCTGGAAACTGTCCTGGACAGGTTAAGAACAATATGCAGTTTAAGAAAGATGGCTGTGAATATATTATCATTGGAAACTGTTCAGACTGTACCAACACAGTTATGGCATCTGCTCCTCAGATGGGCCTGAAAGTATTCCATCAGACAGACCATGTAATGAGAGCAGTTGGTCACGCACAGTATCGTCAGCTTACAGTATCTAAATGGGTTGACCAGGATATTGATGTAGAAGACTAGTTATGGTATAAATTGCGGAAGCGAGGAGTGATCCCCGATATAACTCCTTGCGAAGCGATTATATATATGTGAATTATCACAATCAGCAAAGCAATTAAAAGGAGGGAACAGTATGTCTATTACAGCTGAAACAGCGAAACAACATGCAAATGATCCTGCAGTGTTATGCTGTAGAGCAGAAGCTGGAATCATTATTGAACCGGCAAATCTTGAAGATCCAGCAATTTTTGATGAGTTAGTTGACTCTGGATTATTGAATCTTGATGGATGTTTAAAAATTGGACAAATTTTAGGAGCAAAACTTACAAAAACTCTTGATTCTCTTTCTCCGTTGACAGCGGATGTCGTTGAGGGGGCAAAAGATTCTGTAGAGGAAGAGGTAGAGGAAGCAGTTGAGGAAGCAGTTCCGGCAGCAGCTCCGGCAGCTCCGGCAGCAGCAGCTCCGGCAGCAGCAACAACAGTTTCAGGCGGAGTTCTTAAAATCCACATTGGCGAAGGAAAAGATATTGATCTTTCTATCCCGGTTGGTGCACTCGGCGGAGGCGCTGAGGCAGTAGAAGTAGCTCCGGCAGCAGCTCCGGCAGCTCCGACAGCTGAAGAAGTAGCAAAAGAAGGAAAGGTTATCAGAAGCCTTACAAGAAAACATTTTGCTATCACAGAAGTTAAGAGAGGGCCAGAGACAAAGATCGAAGGAACAGTTCTTACAATCCGTGAAGGTATTGAAGCAGATGTAATTGCTAATTCTGATCTTGTTAAAGATTTCCATCTTGAAATCGTTACACCAAAAGAGTATCACACATATTCTGAGACAATCATGGACGTTCAGCCAATCGCAACAAAAGAAGGCGATGCAAAGATCGGACAGGGCGTTACAAGAGTAATCGATGGCGCTATCATGATGCTTTCAGGAACAGACGAAGGTGGCGTCCAGATCGGTGAGTTCGGTTCTTCTGAAGGATATATGGATGAAAACATTATGTGGGGACGTCCAGGCTGTCCAGATAAAGGAGAAATCTTTATCAAAGGTAATATCGTAGTTCAGGAAAAGACAAACATGGAACGTCGTGGACCTATGGCTGCACATACAGCATTTGATATTGTCACACAGGAAATCCGTGAAGCGTTGAAGAAACTTGAAGAAGATCTTGTAGTAGATACAGAGGAATTCGTTCAGGTTCGTCACCCGGGTCAGAAGAAAGTAGTTATTTGTAAAGAAATCATGGGACAGGGAGCTATGCATGATAACTTCATCCTTCCGGTAGAACCATGTGGAATTCTTGGAGCAAGAGCTAACGTTGACCTTGGTAACCTCCCGGTATGTATGAGCCCGTTGGAAGTTCTTGATGGATGTATCCACGCTCTTACATGTATCGGACCTGCATCTAAAGAGATGACAAGACATTACTGGAGAGAGCCACTTGTACTTGAGGCACTGGCTGATCCGGAAATTGACCTTTGTGGTGTAATCTTTGTTGGATCTCCACAGATCAACGCTGAGAAGTTCTATGTATCTGAAAGACTTGGTCAGACTGTAGAAATGATGGACGTTGACGGTGCATTCATTACAACGGAAGGTTTCGGAAATAACCATATCGACTTTGCAAGTCATCATGAGCAGATCGGTATGAGAGGGGTTCCTGTAGTAGGACTTTCATACTGTGCAGTTCAGGGAGCACTTGTAGTTGGTAACAAGTACATGACAGCACTGGTAGATAATAACAAATCTGAAGGCGGTATTGAGAACGAAATCCTTGGAAACAATACACTTTGCCATGAAGATGCAATTCGTGCTCTTGAGATGCTTAAAGTTCAGATGGCAGGCGAAACAGTTAAACCAGCTGAAAAGAAGTGGAATCCGAACGTTAAGGCCACTAACATTGAAGTGATTGAAGATGCTATTGGATGCAAGATTGATCTTGTAGAAAATGAGCAGGCACTTCCACTCAGCCAGAAACGTATTGATAAAGGATACAACTAAGAATAAGGTGTTTTAAATGAATGACGAACGATTGAAATATGGTGACAGAATCATATACATGGAAGGAATTTGTGTTGATGTTGATGATTGCAGCATCAGTGTAGATTTGAAGGGACGATTAGGATTTTTCAAGGCTCCGAAGAGAATGTTCATTTGTGATACTGAACCAAAGATTGGTCAGGAATTTGGATGGCATATGAGTTTCCCGGAACAGCTTGGTCCTGAAATCCATGAAAAGTACGTCAGTAATTTAGAAAAAGAGCGGCGTAAACAAGCAGAAATGAGCGCTCGGTTAAAGAAAGAGGAGGAATAAAAATGAGTTTAACGGTTGTTAAAGGATTACAATCAGAAATCTTCGTTCCAATTACTCCACCGATGGTATGGACACCAGTAGAGAAAGAATTGAAAGATATGACAGTTGCTCTTGCTACAGCAGCAGGTGTACATCAGATTGATCAGGAAAGATTTAATCTTGCAGGTGACTTTACTTGGAGAAAGATCGATGATAAATGCCCGTCAGATAAATTGATGGTATCTCATGGTGGATATGATAACAGTGATGTTAATAAAGATATTAACTGTATGTTCCCTATCGACAGACTTCATGAATTAGCAGCAGAAGGATTTATTAAGGCTACAGCTCCATTCCATGCTGGATTCATGGGTGGTGGCGGAAACCAGGAAAAATTCAAACATGAGACAGGTCCTGCAGTAGCAGCAATGCTGAAAGAGGAAGGCGTAGATGCAGCTATCCTCACAGCTGGATGAGGTACCTGTCACCGCTCTGCAGTATTGGTGCAGAGAGCGATTGAAGAAGCTGGAATTCCTACAATTATTATTGCAGCTCTTCCACCAGTTGTACGTCAGACTGGTACTCCACGTGCGGTTGCTCCGTTGGTACCTATGGGTGCTAATGCAGGTGGTCCTCACAATGTGGAACAGCAGACAGCTATCGTAAAAGCTACTCTTGAGCAGTTGGTTGAGATCCAGACACCTGGAAAGATCGTTCCATTGCCATTCGAGTATGTTGCTAAAATCTAATATACAACAAACATCAGGAGGGAAATGGCTTGTCCATTTCCCTTTTTAGATTCTTTCATTGATTATAGAAAGAGTAATAAAAAAGGATTGATTTTGTATACTGGTATGATAAAATAAAGACAAGTGAGTTTACGTAGCAAAAAATGCTAAAGGAGGATATAGAAAATATGACAGTTGAGGAACAGAAATTACGTCGCCTAACCATTAAAGCATATCATATGGATACGGTTGTTGAGGGTGATCGTAATGATATTACAACAGGCGGAAAGATGACTGTTTGTAAAGATATTATCCCGGAATTATTAAAGGATGCAAAGTATATTACAGATATTGATATTCAGGTAATCCAGCCGGGAGACCATGATCGTTGGACCAACACGATTATGGACATTATTCCGATTTCTACAAAAGTGCTCGGAGTATTGGGAGAAGGAATCACACATACAATTACCGGTGTCTACGTGATGCTTACCGGTGTAGATGTGAATGGAAAGCAGTGTCATGAATTTGGATCATCAGAAGGTAATTTAAAAGATCGGCTTGTGCTGAATAAAGCGGGTACTCCTGGGGATAATGACGTGATCATTTCCTTTGATGTCACACTTGCAGCAGGTATGGGACAGGAAAGGCCGGGCCCGACAGAAGCACATTTGCTTTGCGATAAATTCATTAATATTTTTAGAGAAAAATTGAAGAAATTTAATGGAAATCAATGTACAGAGAAGCATGTATATCATGATGTCGTGCGACCGGGTAAAAAACGTGTTCTTATTATTAAACAGGTTGCGGGACAGGGTGCGATGTATGATACGCATATGTTTTCGAAAGAGCCGTCATGTTCTATCGGATCAAAATCTATCATCGATATGGGAAATGTGCCAATTATCGTTACACCAAATGAATATAGAGACGGAATTATACGTTCCATGCAGTAAGACGGGAGGAAAGAGATTATGGGAATTGGGCCTTCAACAAAAGAGACATCATTGCATCATTTTAGAGATCCGCTTCTGGAGGTTGTTGCAGAAGATACAGATCTTGATCTTATGGGAATTATGCTTGTCGGTTCTCCGGATGGAAACGAAGATAAGATGCTTGTGGGAACAAGAGCGGCTGTCTGGGCAGAGTGTATGCGGGCAGACGGTGTCATTATTTCCTGCGATGGATGGGGAAATAGTCATGTGGATTATACGAATACTATTGAGCAGATTGGCACAAGAGGAATTCCTGTTACTGGAATTACATTTAATGGCACTGTAGCACAGTTTGTAGTTGTGAATGATTATCTGGATGCAATCGTAGACATCAACAAGAGTGAATCCGGTGAAGAGACGGATGTGGTTGGTGAAAATAATATGGATCGTATTGATTGCCTGAAAGCGAAAGCATTGCTGAAATTGAAAATGCGGAAAAAAGATCAGGAACTGAAATAGAATAAGAAATGAAAAAGGATTGCTGTATAATTTACATGAAGTTAGGATGACATGAATATTTTATAGCAATCTTTTTGCGTTATAGAAAGATAAAGAAAAAACACGACATCTGTCTATGTCGTGCCCTTTCTTATTGGTATGTCATTGAGAGGTTTTTCCTCGTTGCATTGCAGTTTTGTTTATATACAAAGCTGGGGAATGCTTCTCAAAAAGAGAATGTATATATTAATTGGAGTTTACCATCGCAAGACCATTCTTGGGGGAAACGATCGGCTTTGGCATAACTGCAATAACAACCATAAACAGTTTTGCTTAATCAGATATCTAAAAAATGGCAGTTTCCCTATATGCATTCTGAGAAACCACCCTTGGCTGTCATTGATTAAGCTGATACTAATATATCACTTTTGCTTTAGCGTGTCAACAAGGTAAAGCAAAAAAAGAAATATTTGTGTATTATTGTGAATCGTGTGACTTTATTATGGAAAAAATTAAAAAAATAACACAAAAAAGAACGTTTGTGTTATAAGTTATGAGTAAAATAACACAAACGTTCTTTTGTTTTTCACTATTTAACATAACTTAATATATAAAATATTAAGCTGCAGATCCTTTCTTGATACCATCACGAAGGAATAAGAATGAAGTAATGTATACAACGATAACAACCAGTTTTGTAAGCGTTGCAATAGGCAAATTCTTAACAAATACATAAGCACAAACTACACCGAGTGCTCCGAAAAGGGCTTGCATTAAAGACGCATACATATCATAACGTCCTTCCTGGATGAATTTCGGACCATTACCGAATGCCATCAAGTAAGCACAAGATCCCATCATGGCTGGGAAGGCACAAGATACATTTAATCCTAACAGTGCGCAAAGAGCCATACAAGGTGCGTAAAGACCTACACCAATACTCATTAGAGCACCAAGAATAAAGTTTACAACTACTGCAATGATAAGTTTAATACCTCTTAAACCAAGCTCTTCACCAACGATACCGAATGGTCCAACGCCCAAAACCTTACAAAGCATAATAGTTGCAAGAAGGAAAAGACCAATAAACATTGCAAAACGAACTTTTTTTCTGTCAAATTTAGATACAATACCTGCCATTAAAATAGAACCAGCTACAGAAGCAATAATCATCAAAGCAAGCGTAAGAACATCCATCTCTACAATTCCGAAGAAAAGGAAAGCCTCAACACATACAGGAACTGTATCACCTACATTCAAAGTTCCAGGAACCAATACGTCATCGACAGATTTTGTCATTTTAAATGCTGCAGATGATGGAGCGAAAGAGCCAATTCCTAATGTGTCAAAGAAGTTAGCAAAAAATCCAATAATAGCAGTTGCTATTCTGTGTTTTTTCTGCTCTTGCCACATCTCTTCACCGGTCATACCAATGACTTCGTCTTTTGCAGGATTTGCACGCATCTCTTTATTCTTCTTAAGCATTAATGCAACGTTAAGAATAATACCTACGATACAAAGACCCTTCATAATGTACATTGCCATAAATCATACCTCCAGATAAAATATTAAATTGTAAATTTAAGAATGTCGACTCAACGGCTGCCCCCGATTGCAGCCAGGAAAACATTCTTTATTTGTTATAAGTGTATCATTTCTATTGGGAAAGTTCAACTAAAAAATACAATAGATTGTAAATTCTTTAGATAAAGTGAATAAAAATTGGACTTAAAAAGAAGAATATATAGAATAATGTGCTTGCGGTAAAGATATGTACATTTTATAATGAAAAAAGATAATAAAATCGAAAGAAAAAGGAGAGCGCATATGACAATTTTATATGAAGTAAAGACTGGACATACTGAAAAGGTCTTAAAGGCATTTGTGAAATTGAATGATAAAACAAGAGGAGACAGAATGAAAATTATGATGCGTTATGTGATTCTGGCTGGATTGTTTTTTATGACCCCCAAAGCACTGAATGTGGCGAGAGGTGGGTATGTAGTCTGCTGGATTATGGGAATTTTGATTGTGATTTTGGCAATCTTTAGAAACTGGTTTACATATGTCGATTTACTTCAAAAGGATAAATATTATAAGGAAAGAATTGAAATTACGATGTCTTTTGGACTTCCTGCGTTTGAGGTGAAGGGGGAAGAAAAAAATACATATAAGTATCATCTGATCGAAGCGTTATATGAGGATTCGGAGTTGTTCTATCTGCGTATGGAAGACAGTGATCTGTTTATCATTCCGAAAGATTCCTTTACCAGGGGAAATCCGGAGGAATTTCGTGAGTTTATTCAGAATGCTACAGAGAAGAAGTTTGAGGAGGTTCACCTGCACCTGTAATATATTAATAATAGAAGGAAGCCACATCCATGGAGATGTGGCTTCTTTTGGAATAAGCTGATGATATATAGAATCTGACAGCCTATTCGATAGGGTGTGTGGCCTTTTCAAATTCATCAAGGATCGCCTTGTCAGGATCCGTAATACGGGCAATTGTCAAGCTGGCATCGCAACATCTTTTATTTTGAAACGCCAGTGTTTATTGATGTTACTATGTATTTTTTATAATACAAGTATACATTGGGAATGGCAAAAAGTCAATATAGAAATAAGAAAGACTAATAGATGCCATTAAAATAACTTATGACAAGCCGTAAAAAAACTGGACGATTAATCGTCCAGCAGAAAGTCCTTTGCGTATTTTAAAAAAATAACAGTAGCAGGTGAAAGTGCATTTTGTGAACAAAAAGCCAGACCTAATTGACGATATGCCCTGGGAGCGAGAGGACGTGTTTCGAAATTTCCTGATTGTCCACGGAGTAGGAGTTCGGGAAGAATCGTAAGTCCAAGTTCATGTTCCACCATAGAAAGAGAAGAAAATTCACTGATCGTAATATAACGGATATCCGGTTTTATGTTATATTGATTCAATATTCGATGAACATCGTTTCCAGGAGAATATTCAGTAATAATAAATGGAGTATTCTGAAACCAATCCAGCGGGATCTCGTCATATGCAGTAAAAGGATGCCCTTTGGGAAGTACAGCATACAGTTCATCGTCCATGGCGGGAAGAAAATGATAGTGTTGGCCTTTTTGATAACTAATAAATCCAATGTCTACCCGACGTTCCTGAATCCAATCTGCCAGATCGACTTCATTCCCTTCGATCACTTTGAACAGAATTTCAGGATATTGGCGCTGGAATTCACGAATGATTTTTGGGATCCAGTGAATGGAACAACTCAGATACGTTCCGATTTTGATGGTTCCTTTTTGAGCACCTTTCAAAAATGCGATGTCTTGCGAAACTACTTCCTCGGCATTTAACAATGCCCGGATAGAGGGGATTAAAGATTTCGCTTCGCTGGTAAGGGTTACGCCATGATTAGCTTTGATGAACAGAGGGAATCCGACTTCCTTTTCTAAAGCTTTCATCATTTGTGTGATTCCAGACTGAGTATAACCCAGCTCTTCTCCGGCTCGGGTGAAGCTGCCGTAATCATCAACGGCAAGCATAACTTTCCATTTCTTGATATCCATAGCCAGTTCCTCCGATGTCTTAATATTGATGGACTTATAGTAGCGGAAAAGAGAAAATATTACAAGATTTTATTAAAAAAAATCAAAAAAAGCAAAAAAGGTCAGCGCTTACGAGAGTGCTGACGATGAAAAACTTCTATACAAATACTGTTAAAGCTTTTGGATTTGCTTTGCGAGCGATCGGAATACGATCATGAATTTCTTTTCTAAAGGACCAAGCATAAACATAGCGATAAAAGTGCCTTCACGAATCGTAAAGGTCAGATGAAATACAAAAGATAATATAATAGAAGTCACAATGCAAAAGGCATCAATACCAACTCGTAAAACTGCGTAATCAATCGAATATTTTCCACTGGCAATATTGCAGGAAGTTTCAACAGATAATGAAACTAGATTAAGAGAAGTCAGTGCCCCTAAAAAGAAGGATACGCCTGTAATAGATAAAATACATATTATAAAACGAATGAAATAATTCTGCAGTTCAAAAGTGATTATGTTATAATAGAAAAAATTAACTAACATGCCAAATAAAATAACAAAGGGAATATAAGTGCCGATACCTGCCTTAAGTGTCATTGCGGTAAAAAAAGTGGCTCCTAAAGTAAAAAAAATCAACAATAGTAATTGGACGTTTATTTTTTTCATATGTAAAATCCTTTGCAAATAATAGTCCCGGGAAGTTCCGGTTGAGAATGTAATAAAAACGATAAAATGAATGTTTCTTCTATTATATAGTTGACAGAAATGATAGACAAGAGAAAAAATAAAAATTGTATTAAAAAAAGAACAATATTCCTCAAAAAAGGGTTGAAATATTGAAACATATAAGATATACTGAAAAAGCTGTGACATGATAGCAATGAAGCGTGAGGTTGCTGCCCGATTATGGCAGGTTTTCCGTGGAGCGAATGTCAAGTTAGGAAACTGGCGACAAGTCACTGTACGAAACTACTATAACGGCCACTGAGATGTGGTAACAACGTGTGAGGTTCTCACGACACACACGGGAGAGTGTACAGTCACCGCTTGTCGTACTGAAGTTACAAGTACGAAAAGGAGGCGACTTTTTTTATGGCAAGTCAAGTAATGAGAATCACTTTGAAAGCGTATGATCATCAGTTAGTAGATGCATCCGCTAAGAAAATCATCGAAACTGTAAAAAAGAATGGATCACAGGTGAGCGGACCAGTTCCACTTCCAACTAAGAAGGAAGTTGTAACGATTTTAAGAGCTGTTCACAAATACAAATATTCCAGAGAGCAGTTCGAGCAGAGAACTCATAAGAGACTGATTGATATCATTGCACCGACACAGAAGACGGTTGATGCACTGTCCAGACTGGAGATGCCAGCTGGTGTATTTATTGATATCAAGATGAAAAACAAATAAGAACACAGTAATTCCTATCATTTAGGATGAACGTCCAGGCGGCGTTCCGCTGTAAATCACAGGAGGTAATTATAATGAAGAAAGCTATTTTGGCAACAAAAGTCGGAATGACTCAGATCTTCAACGAAGACGGAACACTGACTCCGGTAACAGTTCTTCAGGCTGGTCCTTGTGTAGTAACACAGATCAAGACGGTAGAGAACGATGGTTATGAAGCAGTTCAGGTTGGATTCGTTGACAAGAAGGACAAAATTGTTAACAAAGACAAGAGCGGTAAGAAAGAAATCGTTCATCGTCATGGTGTAACAAAAGCAGAGCAGGGACATTTTGCAAAAGCTGGTGTTACAGGAAAGAGATATGTAAGAGAGTTTAAATTTGAAAATGTCAGTGATTATACACTGGGACAGGAAATCAAGGTAGACTCTTTTGTAGCAGGTGACAAGATTGATGCAACTGCAATTTCTAAAGGAAAAGGATTCCAGGGTGCGATCAAACGTCATAATCAGAGCAGAGGACCTATGACTCATGGTTCCAAATACCATCGTCATGCTGGTTCCAATGGTGCATGTTCTGATCCGAGTAAAGTATTCAAGGGAAAACACATGCCAGGACACATGGGAAGCAAGAAGATCACAATCCAGAACTTGGAAGTTGTACGCGTGGATGCTGAGAATAATTTACTTCTGGTAAAAGGTTCAGTACCGGGACCGAAGAAATCTTTAGTAACTATTAAAGAAGCAGTAAAAGCTAACTAGGATTTGGCGAAGGAAGGAGGACACTTAAGATGGCTAACGTATCTGTTTATAATATCGAAGGCAAAGAAGTTGGTACAATCGATTTAAGCGATGCGGTATTTGGTGTTGAGGTTAATGAACATCTTGTACACATGGCAGTTGTAAACCAGCTTGCAAATAACCGTCAGGGAACGCAGAAAGCAAAGACACGTTCTGAAGTATCTGGTGGCGGAAGAAAACCATGGAGACAGAAAGGAACTGGTCACGCAAGACAAGGTTCAACAAGAGCTCCACAGTGGACAGGCGGTGGAGTTGTATTTGCTCCAGTACCGAGAGATTACTCTTTCAAAATGAATAAGAAAGAGAAGAGAGCGGCTCTTAAGTCTGCACTCAGCGCAAAGGTTGAAGAAAAGAAATTTATCGTTATTGACGAAATTAAATTTGATGAGATCAAAACAAAGAACTTTGCAAATATTCTTAAGAACTTAGACGTATCTAAAGCATTAGTAGTATTAGAGGATGACAACACAAACGCAGAATTGTCAGCAAAGAACATCGAAGGCGTTAAGACAGCTAAAGCTAATACAATCAATGTGTACGATATCTTAAAATACAACACAGTAATCGCAACGAAAGCTGTTGTTGCTAATATCGAGGAGGTGTACGCATAATGGCAAACGTTCAGTATTATGATGTAATCCTTAAACCAGTAGTAACAGAGAAAACAATGGAGCTGATGGGAGAAAAGAAATATACTTTCTTGGTTCATCCACAGGCAACAAAGTCACAGATTAAAGAAGCTGTTGAGAAGATGTTCAACGGAACAAAGGTTGAAAAAGTTAACACTATGAACTGTGATGGAAAGAAGAAAAGAGTTCGTGGAACAATGCAGTTTGGCAAAACGGCTAAAACAAAGAAGGCAATTGTGCAGTTGACAGAAGACAGCGCAGATATCGAAATCTTCCAGGGACTGTAAGATTTCAAAGCATACGGATAGAAACCGTGACAATAAACAGGATTGAAAGGAGAAGCAATCATGGGAATTAAAACATACCGCCCATATACGCCTTCCAGAAGACAGATGACTGGTTCTGATTTCTCAGAAATCACAAAAACAACACCAGAGAAGTCTTTGTTAGCTCCGAAGAGCAGACAGGCAGGACGTAATAATC
>JALEKG010000051.1 GCA_022769185.1 Dorea sp.
TACCAGAATAATTCCAATCAAGTTCCAGATGCCAAGTTTTTCATGAAAGATTACGATACCAATAATTGTAGCAACAACCGTTTCCACCGAAGCAATCACCGGGACCTTACTGGTCTCTGTGATTTTCTGAAGACCTTTAAAATAAAAAATATACCCGAAAGCCGTCGGAATCAACGCAAATCCAGCACCGATCAGAAGAATCTGAATATCAAACGGCTCTGCCACCGTCGTCCACGGACGCATGAAAATCCCAAGAAAGATAGATGCAAAAAGGAAATTATAAGTAGCAACGGCAAATGGGGAAGCATTTCCAGTTGCAAGTCTTCCAAAAACGGCGGACAAAGAATAGCAGAATCCCGCAGCAATTCCACAGAGAAGTCCTGTGACTCCAAAAGACAACCCGGCAAAAGTTCCTCCAGTCACCGTCAGCACACATCCTATAATATTCACAACCAGTGCCAGACGTTTCTGCCGCCCAATCTTCTCCTTAAAGAATAAAAATGATATGACACTCGTAAAAACCGGTGCTGTATAAAGCAGAACAGCACTCAAAGATACGCCAATCATATTGACCGCATTGCTGTATGCAAGGTTATAGATTGCCTGACAGATTAACCCCAGTAAAAAACAGGAGCCTAATGTCCTCTTATCAACCACAAATCCTCTCACTCCATCTTTGATCAAAGTAATCACGGCAAGCATAAAAAAACCAATCAGCATTCTTAAAAAACTCGTATATGTAGCCGAAGATCCACTGGCCGTCATTAATTTTACAAAAAGTCCGATCGTTCCCCACAGTGAACCCGCAATAAATATGTAGAAATAATTCTTTACTTCTGTTTTCATAAGTATCCTTTCTCTTCTCTTAGTCTCTATCACATTCGGTTAAAATATTAACAGCACCACTTCTGATCTGTCAAGTGATTGCTTTAGAAGATGAAAAAAAGAATCACATCCCCAAAAGACATGATCCTTTTTTCCATCTATTCGTTTTCTACCGCTTCCGGATTTGAAACGCTGACCTTGTGGTCATACCATACTCCCTTTTTTCCGATCAATGCCAGATCAAATTCTTCCTCTAATACAGGAACAGGTACATCAAACCCATAAACCTCTTCTGTCGTACCATCACTGTAAGTAACCATATCCTCCGTCGGCTGCAAGAGCCCCGCTCCCTCTTTTTGAGCATCTTCAGCAAGTCCCGGATAAAGATTTACAATATTCTTTGATACCAGTGAAATATGAATGGTCATCTCTCCGTCTTTCACTGTCAGCGTACCTTTGCCGTCGCATGCTTCATTCACATGGAACATCCCACTGTCTGTACTGAACTCTGCCGTATATGTACCATCTTCCAATCCACCAATCACTGCTTTTGTATGTGCTACATAAAGATTCTGAACTGCTTCAATTCCTCCAAGACCTGCAATCTGAGTGTCAACACTGTCAAATTTGCCGGAAGCGTTAAACATACTCTTCCAGGAATCCTCATCATCTCCGGCCATATCATTGTTCGCATGATCTCCTGCAACGACCATCAACGGACGAAGAACGACTTTCTTATAACCTGCTTCTGCAACTGCTTCAACCACAGCTTCACACGCGGTTTCTTCCGGTTCCCCTTCTACCGTTCCGATAAATACGTTTTCATAACCAAGCTCACTCATCTGGGTCTGCATCTGGCTATAAGATACTTTCGCAGTATGAGAAGTTCCATGTCCCATGAATACAAATGCAACTCCGTCTTCTTTTGCTGCATCCAGACTGTCATATCCCGCTGTTTTCACTGCTTCATTCGTAATTGCCTTTGCAACTGCTTCTTTATCACTATTTATCACGGTTGCATCTTCCCCAACTTCTCCCAGCAGTGGTTCTGCAACTTTTACAGATTCAAACTGATCCGCATACGCATCTACAGCTTCCATCAATTCATCATACTCTGCTCCATGCATCAAATGTGTCGGCTGTACAACCAGATTCTTTACTCCGTTAGAAACAGCTCTTTCCAGCGCCTGATCCATATTATCAACACACTCACCATCTCTTGCCTGTACATGGTTGATAATAATCTGTGCCGTGAATGCTCTTCTTACGGACCAATCCGGATATGCCTCCTGAAGTGCATCCTCAATCCCCTTAATGTCAGCAACACGACTGTCATTAAATGAAGTTCCAAAGCTGACTACCAGGATCTCATTCTCTCCGATCTCATCCTGATTACGCGGATCATCCTTAGAAGCGTCACCTGTATCTCTTCCAAAATAATCTGGATCTGCATTTTCACCTTCTACCAATTCCTTCTGGGCATCTGTCAGTGCATCCCATGCTTCCTTTGCCTGCTTACACTGTTCATCCGTCTCCTCTGTTCTTTCCTGCACATAGATGGCATCAATCAGCGCAGCCACTTCATCTGCTGCTTTCTGATCCGCATCCTCAGAACTTTC
>JALEKG010000108.1 GCA_022769185.1 Dorea sp.
TGGCCATGAGAATCTGTGAAGATGCCATCATAAACCCGTTCCAGGTTGTAAGAAGACCACAAACCGCACCAAATAAAATCAACACATACAAAAGATTTCCAATCGCACCCGGATAGAGTGAACGGAACATCAGTGCCGCAGCCGGGTTTGAAAATTTGATAAAGTCTTTCCATGGAAGGGCTCCACCTAAAGTGAAGAGAAGTAATGCGTAGAAAAGACAGGATAACACGACTGTGATTACTACTGTTTTTCCTACTCCTTCCTATAATTTTCTACTGATTCCCATTCCAAAAGCCCCTGGTCCAACATGACCTCCGATACTAAATGTCAGCGGATCATAATGGAAGTCTTCTCCTCCAAAGATCTCCTTTGCCATATCCATCCATTCCCGATGATCCTTTTGTTCCACAAAGCTTCCGGCAACCCCCACTCGAATTTCATAACCATTCTTCTGGAACTCATTAGCTATATTCTTCATCTCCTGAAGCAAACGTTTTTTACAGTTTTTAGTGCCTCTCACTTTTGCGTAAGCATCCAGACGTTTCCCTTCAATAATTAAAAGCGGTTTAATATTCAACAATTCTCCCATAGCCGCGCCTGCCGGGGTGACACGTCCGCCTTTTTTTAAGTATTCCAGCGTTTCTACCCCAACCAAAATAATAGATTCATAGGCTGCCTGTTCCAGTTTTCTCTTAATCTCCTTTGCCGAATATCCCTGCTCTGCCAAACTAAGAGCATCCTGCACAGAATGCCTTTGTGTTACGGAAATCCGATGATTATCTACCACCTGTACTTTCCCATCATATTCTCTTGCCAGCAGTTGTGCTGTCTGACAAGAACTACTTAGGCCACTGGACATGGGAATATACACAATTTCATCATATCCAGAAAATAATATTTGGTCCCACATTTCCATGATATCTCCTGGTGATGGCTGTGAACTGGATACTTCTTTATGTTCGAAAAGTAAACGATAAAACGCCACATGGGACAATCCACATCCTTCAAAATAAGTTTCTCCTTCTATAATAATGGGCATCGGAATTACATAAATTCCAAGTTTTCGTCCTTCTTCCTCAAAAATGCCACTGTTACTATCTGTTACAATTGCAGTTCTCATCCTGTATCTCCTCACAATTTTCCTTTTTACTTTTCTTCAGTTCCTTTATAATCATTTGGATCATTTCACCAATGTCCATAAATTTATCTATGTAAACAACTCGTTTTTCCCAATTCCTAAGAACAGGTGGATCTGTATATAAAAACAATTTATGATACAAGGAATGTAACCGCACCTCATTGCCTGCCCTGGAAAGAAAAATTTGAGCTTTATTATTATTTATGAGAAAATATTCCAGCTCTCTTATGGATGACCGTTCGCCAGACAATAAAACAATTTGATCCAATTTCTCTACTGGCACGTTCCATTTTGTTACCAATATGTGAAATTTTTCAAACGAATTTATAATAAACAGAATTTTATAATTAGAAGGCGTAGTAATATACCACGCCATTCCATAATTTACCATAGTTTGTCCTTGTGGTTCTTCAATAAGTACTGTTACTTGCATTTATCATTCACCATATTCCCTGGAAGTATCACATCAACTTTTCAATTCGATTTTTCCTTATTCGCCCTGTTCTCCTTCCACAATTCATCTGCAACTGGTTTCCAATTCTCTGCATATCTATCACACTTTGCACATAGATGATCCGCAGTTTCTGGAGACTGAAGGTCTGTTGAATGTGCTTCGGTTCCTGCAACCATGCTCCTTAATTTTTCTGGATTTTCAAGCATCGGACATGGGCGAAGCATATTCTCATTGAACGGCTGGTTATCATGATATGCCATCATCATCGGTGACTGTAACGCCTCAAGGATCGTCTTCTCTCTAACATTAGAATCTGAATAGTGGATGAATACACATGGATCAATATCTCCATTGGCATTGATATGGAAGTAACGGCGTCCTCCGGCAATACATCCGCCGACATATTCTGCATCATTCTGAAAATCCATTGCAAACAATGGTTTCGTAGCACGATAATGACGAATCCGGTGATAAGTTTCTGTTCTCTGTTCAGGAGTCGGCATAAGTTCTGGGGATGCATCATTTCCAACCGGCATATAGTGGAAATACCAGATAAAATAGGCACCAAGATCAATCAAACTGTCAAAAAATTCCTCTGATGTAATAGATGCAAAATTTGCACTGGTATAACATGCAGAAATACCATAAAATAACTTTTTCTCTCTCAAAAGATTCATAGCTGCCGTTGCCTTTTTGAATACGCCATCTCCTCGCCGCAGATCAGTAGCTTCTTCAAATCCTTCCAGAGAAATTGCCGGGACAAAATTTCCAACCCTGAGCATTTCATCTGCAAATGCTTCATCAATCAATGTTCCGTTGGTAAAGCACAGAAATACACAATCGGAATGCTTTTCACAAATTTTAATCAGATCTTTTTTACGTACCAGTGGTTCCCCTCCGGTATATATGTACATATAAACGCCCAGTTCCTTGCCCTGTTCAATAATATTGTCAATCTCATCATACGTAAGATTGAGTTTATTGCCATATTCGGCTGCCCAGCACCCGGTACAGTGCAGGTTACAAGCACTGGTTGGATCCAAAAGGATCGTCCAAGGAATGTTACATCCATACTTCTCGCGGCATTCATTCTGCTTCGGCCATCCGACTAAAGCTGCATTGATAAAGAAATTTACAGCAGTTGTCTTCATAACATGAGGATCGATGTCCTGTATAATATGACGAATATATCCATAATACGGATGCTCTGGATTCGTCATTGCCTCGCGAACCATCCTTCTCTGTGATACAAATTCTTCCCCTGCAAATTTGTCTGCCCAGTCCATCAACTTAAGAAGATTCTTTTCCGGATCCTTGTACAGATAATGAAATGCCTGCTCCAGACCAAACTTTTTGATTGTTGTTGATACATCCATGATAATTTCCTCCTTATTTTGTACATTTATTTACTCATTTGTATCATTCTCATATTCATATGACTGAACTCTTTTATTCGTTATTTTGACTGTTTCTTTTACCGTCAGATGGTTCATAATCCCCTCTGCCAACAGACCACAGCCATTAATAATATGTGTAATCCTTATTCCCTGAAACGGTTTTACAATAATAAGAACGCCGAAAATTCCTGCTATGATAGAAAATATCAAAATCCGATTCCAGGTTCTCAACCCAAATACCTTTGCATCCTTAGATGTCTGAAGTTTCAAAACTGCATCCAGCAGAATCAAAAGTCCAAGGGCAGGTGTCAGATATTGACGTATACGCAAATTGCAGCCAAGAGTAATGATTCCCACAACTATCAGAAACACGCCACATGCAAAATCATATTGGAAAGCCAGATTATACAGATCATTAGAACAATAACCGATAATCTTAACAATTCCATATAGGATCAGGATGATGCCGCTGCATATGCAAACCACCAAAGGAGATGTGGAAGACATAAGCATATAAATAATTCCACTTACGTAAAAAATAAAAGATATTAAAATATATCCATCCCTTGCCATGCGAAGCTTTTTCAATGTATTCACCTCTCTTTTCTTGTTTGATGTCTCTATTCTTTTTCGCCATTCTAATTTACATTTCCCACAGTCTCAATAGACATTCATTTCACTTCTGTCTGATTTTTAGGCAATTCAATTACAATTGCCTAAAAATATATTGATTTTAGGCACAGTCCAGTCTAATGACTATTTTCTTTTTATTTTGTGCCAGCTATAATTCCAATATCCAAAAAACGCATTCATATAATGAGGTGATACACCATGAAAACCACAAAAGAAAAAGATGTACAACACCAACCTGTAATTGGTCTGCCAAATGCTTTGCTGTACAGTCGCTATGGGAATCTGTGGAAATGCTTTTTTACAGTCCTCGGTGTCAAAGTAATTGTCAGCGAACCAACAAATAAAGAAATTCTGCATCTTGGCACAGAAAAAACAATAGATGAATCCTGTCTATCCGCAAAGATATTTTCAGGTCATGTACAATCCCTGATTGGAGCTTGCGATTACATTCTAATCCCCAGGATTAGTAACTGGGGAAGACTGAGAAATATGTGTACCCGATTTGAAGCACTGTATGATCTGACCTGCAGCACCTTCCGAAGCACAGGACAAAAATTCCTCAGCTATAATATTGACGTTTCCAAAAAGATAACAGAAGAAAAGGCTTTCCTATCTATGGGACAGGAACTGGGGTTTCCGCAAAAAGCTGTAAAAGAGGCATATAAAAAGGCAAAAAAAGAAGACGACCTCTTATGGAAATTCAAGTTAAAATCTCAGGAACGTCTCTATCAATCAGATGGTCTGAAAATCTCGCTTGCCGGACACAGCTATCTTCTAGAAGATGCCTATTTCGGCAGACCAATCTCAAACTACCTGACAGAACTTGGTGCCATTCCGATTCGTGCAGACATCACAGACCGAAACGAAGCATTGAAACACTCCCTGAAAATATCACCTACTTTGAAATGGGAATTAAACCGGGAGATTGTCGGCAGCATTCAAATCCACAGAGACAAAGTTGATGGAATCATACTGGTCAGCGCTTTCCCCTGCGGACCAGATTCCATGGTAAATGAAATTATTTCCCGTAATTTTCAGGAATTGCCTGTACTTACGCTCATACTGGATGCTCAGAATGGGACAGCAGGTATCGAAACCCGATTAGAAAGTTTTGTTGATATACTAAAATTTAAGAAAGGAATACTATAATGAATCAGAATAAGAAAAAAGTAGCCTTTCCCATATTCAGCCACTATAACCTCTGCATCAAATATTTTATAGAAAAAGCACTGGACGCGGAATATATCATGCAGCCTCCAATGACAAACAGAACTCTGGACATCGGATCCCGATACAGTCCAGATTCTGTCTGCACTCCTTTTAAAAGTACTTTGGGAAGCATGATTGATGCTCTTGAAGCAGGTGCTGACACGCTGATCATGACACTTGGACTCTGCCGGCTTGGATATTATGGAGAACTTCAGGAAAAAATCCTGCGTGATCTAGAATACTCATTTGATTATATCAATCTATCAGAATACTCTACCGGGAATCCAAAAGATTATCTAAAAGCCCTTCGGCGGATAGGCCCCAAAGCCTCTACAGCCAAAATAGCACGTGTCGCAACCGAAACATTAAAAATGATGTCCTATCTGGATGAGATCGAATCTGAATACTATAAAAACTGTGGGTTTGAAATCCATCATGGGGATTATAAAGCTGCATGGAAGAAATTTCTGATATCTATGGAAACGGCAGACTCCCTACGTGATATTGAAGACGCCTATAAAACGGCCAGAAAAGAATTCTCTGCCATTCCTGTGAATAAGCCAGAAACGACTCTTCGTGTAGGTGTCATTGGGGAATATTTTACGTCTGTAGACGCTTTCTCTAATCTGAATTTAGAGCAAAAACTCGCGGATATGGGAATAGAAGTACATCGGTGGATGAGTGTAACTAACCGTAATCTGCACTATCACGGAAAAACCTTGAGCATAGAGATCAATGACTACTGCGCCTATGAAATGGGGCCTACCTCCACAGCAAATATCTGGTGCGCCAAACACTATGCCTCTCTTGGGTTTGATGGGATTATTCACGCAAAATCCGCAGGATGTACACCTGAAATAGATATTATGCCCGTGCTGCAGAATATCAGTTACGATTATAAGATTCCCATTTTATATCTGACCTACGATTCCCAAACCAGTGATACAGGACTGGATACCCGATTAGAAGCATTTTACGATATGATTTATATGAGAAAGAAGGCTGTTTAATTATGAAAGAAGCGTATCTTGGTATTGATATAGGATCTATCTCTACAAAAGGAGTCATTATTGATAAAGAATATCAGATTCTATCCAGTGCATACATCTGGACAGAAGGCAACCCAATTGGTGCTACAAAAAAACTCCTTCATCTTCTAGAAAAACAATTCGACAAAGACAATTATCAGATTGAAGCGACAGGAACCACCGGCAGTGCCAGAAAACTGGTTGGGGATATGGTAAATGCCACAGTCATAAAAAATGAAATCACAGCTCATGCTGTCGGCACTACTACCCTTCACCCGGATGCCCGCACAATCCTCGAAATCGGAGGGCAAGATTCTAAAATTATTCTGGTAGAAAACGGGGTAGCCGTAGATTATGCCATGAACACACTCTGTGCCGCCGGCACAGGTGCATTTCTTTCCAGCCAGTCAAAGCGTCTCGGAGTAGATGTGGAAGAATTCGGTAAAATCGCACTTTCCTCTAAACATCCAGCGCAGATTGCCACCAGGTGCACCGTATTCGCAGAATCAGACCTGGTACATAAAATTCAGATGGGACACACAAAAGAAGATATTATTGCAGGATTATGCAAGGCTGTTGCAGATAACTATCTGAACAATGTAGGAAAAGGGAAGAAGATCGTATCCCCTGTGGTTTTCCAAGGAGGCGTCAGCAAAAATGAAGGAGTTGTAGAAGCCTTTAAAAAGGCACTTGGATGCGATATCCTTGTTGATGAGAATGGGCATTTAATGGGAGCTTTCGGTATTGCTATTCTGGCTGGAAAAAGTAACGAACGCAGGAAATTCGACTTCTCTGTAGGGGATATGATCTTCAGGACCCAGGAAATCAACTGTGGAAGATGCCCGAACAACTGTGAGATTATCTGTGTATACAGAGATAATGTACTTATCGACTCCTGGGGAAACCGTTGTGACAAAGGCTCTTTGAAACAAAAATAGGCTATGTCCTGTCCCTTAGTACGAAATCGTACTTGTATAATTTAGTATGATTTCGTACTATTGTAAAGACAGTTTTTCTTATCGACAGTGTGAAATAATTTCTCTTTTTCTCATTTTATCACACTCATACTCCAAACACCATTCTAATATCATGCCAGATTGCCGACTCGGTTCCAGTGTGTCTTTCTCATCTTTTACTACCGCTTCTGTTTCATTTATATTCTCTGCATACACTTCCTTTCCAGTGAGACGATTTTGCTTCTTTTTCCAGGAAAAATATACATTTTTTCCAATTCGACAAAGCCAAGTTTTAAAATGACATCCTCGAATTGCAACGATCTCACCTCCTTTATTTATCTATACAGACCTCTAAAATACTTTTTCGTTACAAAAAAACCAGAAATTTCTTCCTGGTTTTCTTGTCATTCTAAGTGACATGCTCCCACCACTTAACTTTGTTTGAAGTGGGGGCTTCTTACTCAATGCCCCTAATGGGGCAAGTATCAATAAGCTATCC
>JALEKG010000104.1 GCA_022769185.1 Dorea sp.
AGCACCTCAATATCCCCATTCTCTCTTACCACTTCCAGGGTCTGAGTTCCAATCGATCCCGTCGAGCCTAATATTGCTATTTTCTTCATATCCAACCTCTTTCAATCAAAATATTCCGCCAAAGACAATCTTTCATTAGAGATTCCCTGCTAAAAATGTTGCGAGATAATAGATGACTGGTGCCGTAAATATTACACTGTCAAAACGATCCAGGATTCCCCCATGCCCCGGTATCAGCTTTCCATAATCCTTGATATCATGATTTCTCTTGATTGCAGAAGCCGCAAGATCTCCCACCTGAGAGATCATTCCACCGACTCCACAGATAATTGCATAGTGTAAGACATTTGCATCTGCTCCAGCCCAGTGATTTGCTGCCACTGCAAAAAGTGCACCTAGAAGCGCGGCTCCGACTACTCCGCCAACTCCGCCTTCCACAGATTTCTTCGGACTGAGTTTCGGTGCCATCTTATGCTTTCCAAGTAACATGCCCGAGCAATACGCACAGGTATCACATCCCCAGGAGCTTAAGAAAATCAGCCATACAACCACTGCTCCATCCGCAAGCATTCTGGTCTGGTATACGTGAGAAAGCATCACTGCTACGTAAAACACGCCAAAGAACGTTGTCATAACCTGCTCAGATCTATAAGAAGGAAATGTAAAAACATATACTACCATTAATACTACAAGGAATAAAATCGTAAATAGTGTCACATATTCCATATGTGAACTTAGGAGCAGCCCATAATAAGCAACTGCTGCGAGATATCCTGCAAATCCCAGTACTTTATTATGAACATCTACAACTTTATATAGTTCCGCGAGTCCGATCAGACTGATCAGAGCGAGGAAACCAAACAAAATGCCTCCTCCAGTTCCAACCGTCAGTATTAATACAATCACTAGCACGATTCCGCTTAGCAACCTTGTCTTAAACATTCTGTACTTCCTCCTTTACTCCTCCGTACCTTCTGTCTCTGGCATTATACTGTTCCACCGCCTTAATCAGTTCTTCATTATTAAAATCTGGCCACGGAACATCTGTAAAATAGAATTCCGTATATGCAAGCTGCCATAACAGATAATTTGAAAGCCGAAGTTCACCGCTGGTACGGATCAAAAGATCCGGATCCGGTATATCATGGGTATCCAGATAATGTTCAAAGATACTTTCATCAATTTCTTCGGGTTTTATTTTCCCTTCTGCACAGTCTGATGAAATCCTTCGAACTGCACGAATGATCTCATCCCTGCTTCCGTAATTGATTGCAATCTGGAAATTCAGTCCTCCATTCTCCTTCGTTGCTTCTTCCAACTCCAGGATCCGGTTACGGATATCTTCATCCAGCCTTGAAATATCACCGATTACACGGACCTTCATATCATTCTTCGCCGCCGTCTTCAGACAGGTCTTCATATAATTTCTCAAAAGAGTCATCAACGCATCCACTTCATCTTTCGGACGGTTCCAGTTCTCAGTGGAAAATGCATATACCGTCAGATATTTAATGCCTATCCGCCACGCGTCCTCACAGATACGCTCAACATTCTTACTTCCCTGCGCATGGCCATAATTGCGCGGCATCCCCTTTGCCTTAGCCCAGCGTCCATTTCCATCCAATATTATCGCAACATGCTGCGGTACATTCATATTGTCTAATCTCCTTCTATAACGTAAGGACAGCCCCAGTCACACTGGGCTGTCCCCATTTTACTATACTGTCATTACTTCTTTTGACTTCTTCTCAACAGACTTATCAATTTCTTTAATATACTTATCTGTCAGTTTCTGAAGATCATCTTCCATATCTTTCATCTCATCTTCAGATACTTCAGAACCTTTTAACTTCTTAACAGCGTCGATTCCGTCACGGCGGATGTTACGGATTGCAACTTTCGCAGCCTCTCCCTTTTTCTTAACATCTTTTACCAGTTCTTTTCTTCTCTCTTCGGTAAGTTCCGGGAAGATCAGACGGATTGTAGAACCATCATTTGTAGGATTAATTCCAAGATCAGACACCTGTATTGCCTTTTCAATCACTTTCAGCATCTTCTTTTCCCATGGCTGGATCTGGATCATACGAGCTTCCGGTACAGATACATTCGCCACCTGCTGGATCGGAGTTGGTGTTCCATAATAGTCAACCACAATTTTGTTCAGCACATTCGGATTCGCACGTCCTGCACGGATTGTGCCAAGTTCACCGTCAAGGCTTGCAAGGGTTTTCTTCATCTTTTCTTCATACACTTTCAGTCTTTCATTCATAGTCACTTTTCCTCCTCATTATGATACGGTTACTTTTGTCCCCGTAAATGTTCCCTTCATAGTCTCTACAATACTGTTTTCTTCATTCAGTCCGAAAACCAGCATCGGCATCTGATTCTCCAGACACATGATAGATGCTGTCAGATCTACCGCCATCAGTTTCTTATCAATAATCTCCTGAATGGAAATTTCGTCATACTTCTTCGCCTGTGGATTCACCTTCGGATCGCTGTCATAAATACCATCAATTGCCTTAGCCAAAAGCATTGCATCTGCTTCAATCTCAATCGCACGAAGGACAGCACCCGTATCAGTTGAAAAATATGGATGCCCGGTTCCGCCTGCAAAGAAAATAACCTTTCCATCATTCAAAGCTTCCACTGCCGCATCTTTGGAAAATAATGTGGTAAATGCTCCGCACACAAAAGGAGTAAATACCTCTGTCTTCATTCCTGCAAAACGGAAGATATCAGACACATAAATACAGTTCATAACAGTCGCCAGCATGCCAATCTGATCCGCTTTCACCCGATCTATCGTTTCACTGGTTCTTCCTCTCCAGAAGTTCCCGCCTCCGGTTACGATTGCCACCTGGATTCCATCATCTACCAGCTGTTTTACCTGCTTTGCAACACCCATGCATGTTGCTTCGTCAAATCCCGTCTTTTTATCACCTGCGAGTGCCTCCCCGCTGAGTTTCAATAATACTCTTTTCATAAGTTCATGCTCCTTACTATAAGTTCTGTTTCTGCCTCCGCATACTTATTATAAAGTATATCACAGGAATAAAAAAAAGGGAATATGCTACCTTTGAAATCTTATACTTCCTCGTCATAAGAGCGTGCGATTTTTCTTTCCTGTTGTCTCATCACTGTAAAATACATCACGATCAAAAGTCCTCCTGCCAATACCCAGGCAGCCGGACTTGCGAGACAGATTCCTGTATAACTTCCAAAGTGGGATGCTATCATTGCAGCGCTGCTTCTTCCAATCAGTTCTGCAATTCCTGCCGTCATCGGGAGCAGTCCGTAACCCATGCCCTGAATTCCATTACGATAAACATTTACAAGCGT